>NZ_JBFOCL010000043.1:20264-138925 GCF_040907785.1 Aeromonas sp. s8 | reverse complement strand
TTAGAATACCGGCCTGTCACGCCGGGGGTCGCGGGTTCGAGTCCCGTCCGCTCCGCCACTAATTTGAAGGCCTTCCCTGATGGGAAGGCCTTTTTTGCTATGGGCGATTTTGCCCAGCGACCCACATATTTGCACATCGGAACCAATACAAAGCCCGGCTGCACGACCGGGCTTTGGTGTTTTTAGCGTATTAAACAGCCAGTGTTAGCATTTATCTGCAGGAAGAGAACTAAAACCCTGGCATCTCCTCTATTTTGTATCCATATCAAGCCCTTATCTGATGGATTACTGGCCATTTTAACTGGTTTACTTTTGGCCAAACTCTGTTCATGGTGCGCGATTAGGGTTGTATCTCGCTTATAACTCGGTAGAGTAAGGGCATCTTGAGTTTGCCTGTCCCGGGCCGAGTGTGTCGGGCTCCAGGTGTAACTTGGCCAGTTTTTATCAACCTTAAGTCAGTGGTATCGATATGGAACAAGTAAACAAGTCCACCTTCAGCGATGTACTGGAATATGTGCGTATGTCCCGTCGCCAGAACAAACTCAAGCGTGAAATTGCGGATAACGAGAAGAAGATCCGTGACAACCAGAAGCGCGTGCTGCTGCTCGACAACCTGAGCGACTACATCAAGCCGGGCATGAGCATTGATGATGTGCAGGCGATCATTGCCAACATGCGTGCCGACTATGAAGAGCGCGTAGATGATCACATCATCAAGAACGCCGAGCTTTCCAAAGAGCGTAAAGAGCTGAGCACCAAGCTGAAGGGCATGAGCTCTCACAAGTAAGCGCTGCGCTTTCGCTTAAGAAACACCGGCCACTGGCCGGTGTTTTGTTATCAGCTCGGATCTCTTCCACGCCTGCAACAATCGGCTCCCCTTTTTAGAATTGCCCTGTTACCATCACTACAAAGCGGTCAATAGTTTCAAGCCATTGACTTGAAAAGACTAAGCTTGAGTGAAACACAATAAATTGCGCAACCATGGTGGGGCTGATATGGGCGCATCAGAACAGACGGATTTGACACAAGTGGCATCTCAAGATTCATCTGTCCAGACCTCGGACGGGAACCCAAAGCGCAAGCGCCGTCCCTGGTGGCGTTGGCTGTTCTGTTTTCTCTTTTTATTGTGCCTGGGGGCGGTGATCGCTCTGGTTGGCTATGAGATGAAAACCTCTAAGCTGCAATCTCAGGAGATCTCCCGCTATGCTGCCAAGCTCACCTATCAGGTCGAGCCTGGTCAGAGCAAGCAGATCGCTTTCCCTGAGGATGGCCCGTTCGACAAGCGGCTCGGCTATGTGCAACTGCCGATGATGCAGGAGCGCCTGCTGCAGCGGGGTTATGAAGTCAGCAAGCAGGTGCATTTCTCCGACGCGCTCTATGACTACGCCAGTCGTGGCTTCTTCGTGCCCTATACCGAGAAGGTGCAGGCCGGCCTGACGCTGCACGATTGCCGCGCCGAGCCCTTCTATCAATTCAAGTATCCGACCCATCACTATCCGGATTTTGACTCCATTCCGCCGCTCGTCATCCAGTCGCTGCTCTTTATCGAGAACCGCGATCTGCTGAGCAATGAAGAGCCGTTGGCCAACCCGGCGGTCGACTGGCCCCGTTTTGCCAAGGCGGCGCTCTCCCAGGTGGGCAAGGCGCTCGATATGCAGGATCAATCTGCCGGTGGCAGTACTCTGGCGACCCAGGTGGAGAAGTATCGCCACTCGCCGGATGGCCTGACCCTGTCGCCGACCGAGAAGATCCGTCAGATGGCCTCTGCCAGCGTGCGGGCCTATCGTCTCGGGCCGGAAACCCTCGAAGCGCGCAAGCTGGTCGCCTGGGCCTACCTCAACTCGGTACCGCTCTCGGCTGCGCCGGGATATGGTGAGGTGCATGGTCTGGGAGATGGTCTCTGGGTCTGGTTTGGTGCCAATGTCGATGACGTGAACCGTCTGCTGGATCCCGCCCGCAACCAGAACGCACCGCTGGCCGAACAGGGACTTGCCCTGCGTCAGGTTGTCTCGCTGATGATTGCGCACCGCCGTCCCTCTTACTATCTGGCTCAAGGGCGAGAGGCGCTGGCTACCCTGACCGACAGCTACCTGCGCCTGTTTGTGCAGGAGGGAATGATCACGCCACCTCTGATGGAGGCGGCGCTCAAGGCCAAGATTACGTTCCGTGATTTCCTGCAGTCCCCGGCTATCACCCGGGTGAACAACAACAAGGGGTTGCAGGTTGCCCGTACTCGCCTGAGCCGTCAGCTCGGGGTGCAGCTCTATGACCTCGACCGGATGGATCTGACCGCCGATACCAGCCTCAACATGCCGTTGCAGAACGAAATCTCCCGTTATCTGCAACAGCTGGCCGACCCGACTTTTGCCGCTCAGGTGGGACTGTTTGGTGAGCGCCTGCTCTCGCCGGAGAAGACCGGCGATGTGCGCTACAGCTTCACTCTGTTCGAGAAGTCGCCGGAAGGGTTCAAGGTGCGGGTACAGACCGATAACACCGATCAGCCGTTTGATATCAATGAAGGCTCCAAGCTGGAGTTGGGCTCAACCGCCAAGTTGCGGGTGCTGACTACCTATCTGGAGATCGTGGCCGAGCTGCACGATAACTATGCCGGGATGCCGGTCGAGAATCTGCGCAAGCTGGCTGCCGTCTCTCAGGACAACCTCAGCCGCTGGGCCATCTCCTATCTGATGACGGCTCAGGACAAGAGCCTGCCTGTGATGCTGGAAGCTGCGCTGGATCGCAAATACTCCGCCAGCCCCAATGAAGGGTTCTTTACCGGTGGCGGCATGCACACCTTCAACAACTTCCGCCGCGAAGATAACAATCGTATTCCGACGTTGCGTGACTCTCTGCGTGAGTCGATTAACTTGCCCTTTGTGCGGCTGATGCGCGATATCGTGCGCTACAGCCTCTACAAGGAGGGCAACCGTGCCCAGTTGCTGAAGGATGACAAGGATCCCCGTCGTCAGGAGTATCTGGCCAAATTTGCCGACAAAGAGGGCCAGACCTATCTGCTGCGCTTCTGGCGCAAATATCGCGGCAAGACTCCCGAGGAGCAAATCGATACCTTCCTCGACGGTCTAAAGCCGAGTGCGGTACGTCTGGCGGCGGTTCACCGCTACCTGATGCCGGAAGCCAGCGAAGCTGCATTTGCTGCCTTCCTGGCGGAGCGGTTGCCGCGCGAGAAGTTGAGCGCCAAGCGGGTCAATCAGCTCTACGTCAGCTATGGCCCGGGCAAGTATTCACTGCCGGATCAGGGCTACATCGCCCGGGTGCACCCGCTGGAGCTGTGGCTGCTGGCCTATCTCAAGGAGTTCGACAAGGCCACCTTTGCCGACGCGGTGGCGGCCAGTCGTGACGAGCGGCAGGAGGTCTACAGCTGGCTGTTCAAGACCCGTCATCGCAGTGCCCGTGACAGCCGGATCCGCACCATGCTGGAGGTTGAAGCCTTCCTCGATATCCATCAGCGCTGGGCCAAGCTCGGTTACCCGTTCGACCATCTGGTGCCTTCGCTGGCGACCGCGTTGGGTAGCTCCGGCGATCGCCCGGCTGCACTGGCCGAGCTGATGGGGATTATCCAGAATGGCGGTATCCGCTCGCCAACCTTACGTATCGAGCACCTCTCGTTCGCCAAGGGGACGCCCTTCGAGACCGAGTTTGAGCCGCAGCACACCGAGGGTACCCGGGTGATGCCAGCAGAGGTGGCGGCCGCCCTGCGCAGTGCGCTCTCCAAGGTCGTTGAAGGGGGTACGGCAAGACGTATAGCCGGTGCCTTTACCCTGCCTGATGGCACTGTGTTGCAGATGGGGGGCAAGACCGGGACCGGGGATAACCGGATTGAAACAGTGGGCCGTTATGGCAACGTGACCAGCTCACTGGCGCGCAACCGCACCGCGACCTTCGTCTTCTATCTGGGTGAGGATCACTTCGGTACTCTGACCGCCTATGTACCGGGTAGCCAGTCTGACAAGTTCCGTTTCACCTCGGCGTTGCCGGTGCAGGTGCTCAAGGGGATGGCTCCCCTGCTGACGCCTTACCTGCAACCGGGCTCCCATACCCAGTGTCTGGCGAACCAGTGATGCGAGCGAATTAACGCTCATCACGCAGATAACTAACCAGAAAAAACGGGGAGGCTGACAGCCTCCCCGTTTTTATTTTCTCATCGGGCGCAGCGGCGCTCGATTGCGATCAGGCGTTCAGTACGAACTGTTCGATCACCTGAGCTACACCATCTTCATCGTTGCGGGCGGTGGTGTGCTGGGCGAGATCCTTGATCTCGTCGGTGGCATTGCCCATCGCCACACCGAGGCCTGCGTATTCGATCATGTGGCGATCGTTGCCCGCATCCCCGACGCAGATCACCTGATCGGCGGTCAGGCCTAGGTGCTCGGCCAGCGCGGCGACGCCGGTTCCCTTGTTGCTCTGCTTGTTCATGAACTCGAGGAAGAAGGGGGCGCTCTGTACCACGGTATAGCGCTCATAGAGCTCTGCAGGCAGTCGCTCGATGGCGCGGGAGAGCTGGGGCGGCTCGTCGATCATCATCACCTTCATGATCTGCTCGTCGGCAGGCAGGGTGGCGAAGTCGATCAGATTGATCGGCATGCCGATCAGGCGAGATTCGTGCTCGGTGTAGGTGCTGACACGGGGACTGATCAGGCCGCGGGTGACCGAGAAACCGTGAACGTTCACCTCCAGCTCGTCAGCCAGTTTGGCGACGGCGCTGGCGTCACTGCCAGTCAGCAGCTGGCTGCGGATGATGCGCTGATCGGCCACCTGCTGCACCAGGGCGCCGTTGTAGCAGATGACGTAGTCATGCTCTGTGGTGAGGCCGAGCTCTTCCAGATAGCGGCTCATCCCTTCCAGCGGGCGGCCGGAGGCCAGCACAACGGTTACCCCTTTGGCGCGCGCGGCACTGATGGCGGCGTGGGTGCGGGGAGTAATCTGGCCCTGCGGGTTGAGCAGGGTGCCATCCATATCCAATGCGATCAGCTTGTACATCTCTCACTACCTGAGTCTGGGTGGCCCGCCCGGTGGGGCCAAGGAAGTGGCGAGTGTAGCGAAAATCGGCGGCGGGATCACGGCCGGTTCAGCGATGGGGCCGTGCCGCTTGAGCTATTTGTGCCCCTCGTAAGGGGTCATCTCCAGGGTTTCATCATGGATGGTCAGGCGGGTAGGGCCTCGGGTGATGGTAACCTTGCGTTTGAAGCTGGCCATCTCGACCTCGATGCCGGAGTAGAGGTGCTGGGTGGCAATGACCTCCATCTGAGCCATCAAGTTTCGCAGCTCCTCCTGGTTGGCGGTGAGCTGCTCATCGAGCTGGGCCAGTTCGGCCAGCTGATGGTCCCGGATCGGTTTGAGCTTGCGCAGGGTATCCGGATTGCGCTTGTCGCCGGGCAGTTGCAGCAACTTCATGACCAGCTCCTTGATTTTCTCCAGCTGGGCCTGACACGCCTGCTGGCGCAGCTTGAGCTGGTGTTCCTGCTCCTTGTGGGTGAAGTAGCCGCCAAGGATCTGCAGCCGGGTATGGTTGGCTGCCTCGGCCCCCAGGCTGGGGGCCATGATCAGGCGATTGGCAATGCTGGTGCCCCCCAGCAGAGTGCCTTTGCGCATGTTGCTATCGCCCACCTTGATGTCTTGTCCGCTGCGGGAGTAGCAGTGGCTGAGCTGGCTCTGGATCTGGATATCCCCCCCCGCTTCCAGTTGGGCATACTGGGCGTAGCTGGCGTGGATCTCCCCCTGCGCATTGAGTTGGCAAAGGTACTCTCCCTGCTCGTTGCGGCGGCCAATGATGCCGTGGCGTACCGTAATGCTGCCCCCTGCCTCGATCCAGCCCCCTTCGATAAAGCCGCCAATCACGATGTCACCGCTGACCCGGATCTTCATGCCCGGGTTGACGTCGCCGCTGACGATTAATCCCCCTTCAAAATCAATGTGGCCGTGGCGGGCATCCACCTGTTTGACGCTGAGCACCTCGTCCACCTTCATGCCTGCTTTTTCCTGACAGGGCAGGCCAGCCCGACCGGCAATCAGCAGGTCGGGATCGTCGGGGGAGATGAAGGCGCCCTCGCCAGCGCTCATCGGACTGTCTTTGCCATCCTTGGCGGGCAGATCCTGACCGGTCACGGTAAAACCGGGCACCCCGACGGTGGCCGGATGACGGCGCATCAGCGGAGCGCCTGCCTTGACGGTGACGATGGAGCCGAGATCCCGCAGGTCGACTTTGCCATGCCCTAACTCCTGCGGTTTGAGGATCCGTTCGGCCGGGGTCTCCACCAGCCGCTCATAGCGAGTGTCCTGACCATTGACGGCAGGCTGGCCGTTGGCAATCACCAGCTTGAGCTGACTGCCGGGGGCGGCCTCCTTGGCTGACTGGATGGCAGCGGTGAGCAGTTGCTCACTCACCCCCTGTTTGATTTCGCTGATGGCGATCGCCTCTTTCAGCTGTTCCAGCGTCACATACTTGCCACCCCAGTCGGCAGTGATCTGGGCGATGGCGCTCATGCGATCCTTCTCCACTATTACGGCGAGTCGGGCATCCTGACGCTTGCCGATGGGGATGGGGTTGGCAGGGACGGGGGCGGCAGGGTTGGTGAGCAGGGTATTGAGCAGGCTGATGGCCTGTTTGATCCCCTCGGGCAGCGGCTGATAGCGGCGACAGTTGGAAGCGAGCAGCAGAGCCTGCACATCCTGTTCCGTGACAGGCTTGGTGAGACCGGCGGCAATCCGCAGGCAGACCAGTTCCATATCGCTTGATAGCAGCAACCACTCTTTGCTTAACACCGCATCTCCTTGCTGGATGAGAACGGAACGATCGGCTCATTCCTCTACTGTTATTTAATCTCTCAATGATTAATAAAGCGAGTCACCAACCCTGAGAGTGGGCAGTATTCAGATATTTCCTCTGAATGGTCAATGAATTGAAGTCAAATCGGTGATGGCGGCCAGATAAATGTGGGCGCTGTTTGGAAACGGAGTGAAAAGACGGATCGCAGCGCCAGCGACATAGGGTCGCTGGCAGGTGAATGGCGGTTCTTATCAGCTGCGCTGGGCTGTTCTGGCCAGGGTGAGGTAATCGCCGAGCACCGGCAATCCCAGCAGATGGCGGCGCAGCATGTCGAGGGCGGCGAAGGCGAGGATCTTGCGGCGACTCTCCGGGTCGGGGTGGCTGACCTTGACCGTCTGACCGACGTGTTTTCCATCGGCGCTGAGTAGCAGTGGTACACCCTCAGTGCCCTCTCGCCCTATGGTCAGTTGCAGGCCCGCATCGGCGGTCGGCAATTGCGCCAGCTCATCGGCCAGTTGCGCGCTGAAGTTGGCCTCCAGCCTGGGATGGCCGTGACAAAGCGCCAGCAGCGCACCTCCACTCTCTCCCTCCAGCAGAGTCAGCGGTTTGTCTTGCAGCAGCGCAAGGATCTGCTGCGCCGGTTCCGTATCTCCGCTGCCAACCAGCCAGGGGCGGATCGTATCCAGCAGTCGGCGCTCGGCACTCTCCATGTCAGCGGCACTGGCGCTGTGGCCGATCAGTTTCAGCTCGATAAGGGGCATGGAGGAGCGGTAACCCAGCTCAATACCAGCTGGCCAGGATTCGGCATCCAGCATATCGCTGAGCGCCGACTCCGAGACGCCGAAGGTGTAAAAGCGACGCAGCTCGGTATCGATCTGCGCCCCGGCCAGCTGTTTGAGGCGCGGCAGAATTTGCTCGCGCACCATCTGCTTGAATTCGAACGGCACGCCCGGGGTGAAGAAGAGCTGGCTCTGGCCACTTCGCACCACAAAGCCGCAGGCGGTGCCGACCGGGTTGTCGAGGATTTCGCACCCCTGTGGCAGCCATGCCTGTTTGGCATTGCTTTGTGCCATGGGGCGGCCACGGCTGGCGTAGCTCGCTTCGATGGTAGAGAGCCAGTCGGGGAACAGGGTGAGCGGTTGTTCAAAGGCCTCGGCTGCCGCCTGAGCGGTCAGGTCGTCGGCAGTGGGCCCGAGCCCGCCACACACCAGCACCACCTCGGCGCGGCTGGCACTCTCTTGCAGCACCGTTTTCAGGTCAGCGAGGTTGTCCCCCACCGTCAGGCGACGGCGGACCTGCCACCCCTGTTCCAGCAGCAGAGCGCTTAGCCAGGCCGCGTTGGTATCCACCACCAGACCCGTCACTATCTCGTCTCCGGTACTGATGATCTCGATACGCATGGCAGGCTCCTTGGATTAAACGGTTGGCCTCGGGCCAACACAATCAGGCTTTGTTGTGCTCGAAGTAGTAGCTGATCCGGGTACGCGGATTGAGGTACTCGAACACGGCGGGCGGCAGCCGTTTGGGGTGGATCACCTTGGCGATCGACAGTTCGGCTTGCTGCAGGTCGATGATGGCGGCTTCCTGACGGGGAATGCGCGGATCGTAGACCAGCACCGAGGGGTAGAGCAGGCGGGAAGCGTTGACCGACATCACCAGCCCCACCTGACCGTTGGAGAGTTGCACCACGCTGCCGGGGGGGTAGATCCCCATCAACCGGATCAGCATGCTGAGGTACTCCGGATTGAACTGCGCCTTGCGCTGCTTGTAGAGGCCGCTCAGGGCCGAGTAGGGCACCTTGGCCTGCATATGGCAGAGGTTATCGTACTCGTTGATCAGCGACACCATCTGGGTCAGCGGATCGAGCTGGCCACCCTTGAGCCCTTCCGGCCCGCTGCCATCGAGATATTCGTGGTGATGGAGCACGATCCCCTTCGCCTCGGCCGGGAAATCCTTGGCCAGATTGAGCAGATCCAGCCCGTAGCGCGGGTGCTGTGCCATCAGGTTTTGCTCCGGCTTGGTGAGCGGCTCGGTCTTGCGCAGGATCTGGCTCGGGATTTTCAATTTACCGATGTCGTGGAACAGCGCCCCCATACCGACCTGACGGATCTCGTCGGCCGTCATGCAGCACTCCTTGGCCAGCAGCATGCTGAGCACGCTCACATTGAGGGAGTGGAAGTAGAGGTTGTTGCCATCCTCGCTGTCGGAGACCAAGTGCAGCACCATCTCGTCCACCGAGAGCAGTTGCTCGGTCATGGCGTTGACCAGCTCCTGCGCCTCGCCGATGGCATTGAGGGGGCGGGACTGGATCTTGCTCATCACGCTGCGCACCTGCGCCAGCGACTGCTGGAACTGCTTCTCGCACTGCTGCAGGTTGCGGCGATAGAGTTGCAACTGTTCGATGCGGCGATCTTTCTCCTGCTGCATCTGGGCCTGACGCTGGGCGGCGTCTGCGCTCTCTTGTTGCTGAGGTTGTACCTGATTGAGGGGCTTGGGCGGAACGTCGCTCTTGTCGGGAATGATGGTGACCAGTTTCAGGCCGAGACGGCGGATCAGCTCGATCTCTTCTTCACTTTTGATCTTGAAGCTGGAAAACAGGAACGGGTGTTCGCGCCACCCCAGTGGCAGGGATACATAGTTGCCGACTTGCAGTCGATCTACGGAAATCTTGATACCGGTCATTATCTTGGAAGCAGGAGACACACTGAGCCGTATGCTAGTCAAAGGCGGGGGTGAATACAAAAGGTATCTGATGACAGGGCAAGAGCTTTATTATAGGCTTCTGGATGTCCAGACATATTTACTGATGCAGTACAGGGAGTAAGCATGCCGATCAAGATCCCGGATCAGTTACCCGCCGCCGAAGTGCTGGGGCAGGAGAACATCTTCGTGATGACGGAATCCCGGGCCGTCACCCAGAACATCCGCCCGCTGCGGGTGCTCATCCTCAACCTGATGCCAAAGAAGATTGAGACCGAGATCCAGCTGATGCGGATGCTCTCCAACTCGCCGCTGCAGGTGGATGTGGATCTGCTGCGCATCGATGACAGGGAGTCAAAGAACACGCCTCAGGCCCATCTGGAGAACTTCTATCACGACTTCGAACAGGTGCGTGGCAATAACTACGACGGCATGATCATCACAGGGGCGCCGCTCGGGCTGGTGGAGTTCGAGGAGGTGGTCTACTGGCCGCGCATCGTCGAGATCATCGAGTGGTCCCATCAGCATGTCACCTCCACCCTGTTCCTCTGCTGGGCGGTGCAGGCGGCGCTGAAAGCCTTGTATGGTATGGAGAAGCAGACCCACGGCGAGAAGCTCTCCGGGGTTTACCGCCACCATCGCCTCGATGAGCACGAGCCGCTGCTGCGCGGTTTCGATGACGAGTTTGTCGCCCCGCACTCCCGTTACGCGGCGTTTGATGGCGATCTGATCCGTGCCCAGACCGACTTGCAGATTTTTGCCGAGTCAGAAGAGGCGGGAGTCTATCTGGCGGCGACCAAGGATTGTCGTCAGGTGTTTGTCACCGGGCACCCGGAGTACGATGCCCTGACGCTGGACGGGGAGTATCAGCGGGATCTGGCGGCAGGGCTCGACCCGGCCATTCCGGTCAACTACTACCCGAATAATGATCCGAGCCGGACGCCGCGCGCCAGCTGGCGCAGCCATGGTCATCTGCTGTTTGCCAACTGGCTCAACTACTACGTTTATCAGCTCACCAGCTATCGGGTGGAAGATATCGGCAAGGTCTTTACCTACGACCAGGGAGGCAAGTAGTCAGTCGCCCTGCGCCAGCCGCTCGGCCAGCTGGTCGAGCCATTGGCGGTGGCAGGCCAGGGTAAACGCCTTGGGTCTGTGGGCCTTGATGGCGGCCATCGCCTCTTGCTGTGGCTGGCCGAGGGTCATCAGCAGCGCGGCGGCGACCAGACCGGTACGACCGCTGCCCCCTTTGCAGTGGATGACCAGATGTTTGCCATCGCCCAGCAGCTCGCGCAGCTGTGGCAGCGCCTGTTGCCAGGCAGCCTCGAAGTCGGCATCGGGGGCCAGATCATCCTCGATGGGCAGATGGAACCAGCGCATCCCTTCGTGCTCGACTTGCTGGCCGAGCTGCGCCAGTTCGAGTCGGATCAACTCGGCGCTTGTCATCAGGGTCACCACTCCGTGGGCTCCGGCCAACCGCAGTTGATCGAGCGCCAGGGTCAGCGGCACCTGCTGGGTGCCGGGGCAGGGGGTCAGCAGCAGCTGACCGTCGACACGGGGAACCTCAAGGCTCCAGAAGGGGTGATACGGGTGCATGGCGGATCCTCGCGTGGTGGCCGCAGGGCTGCGGCCGGTGAATGGCGCCAAGGATAGGCGGGGCAGGGGGGATGTCAATGGCCGTTGTGTTTGCCCCGGTTTACGGGCAGAGTCTAAAAAATTGAGCGGTTCAAGGAGTTAAGATGAGAAACCTGGATCAACTGGATTTGGATATCCTGGCCCATCTGTTTCGGGATGCGGGCATGACCAACAAGGATCTGGCCGCGCTGGTGGGCGTTGCCCCCTCCACCTGTCTGGAGCGGGTGCGCAAGTTGCAGCAGGATGGCGTGCTCAAGGGAGCGCACTGCGAAGTGGATTATCAGGCCCTCGGTGGCCACATTCAGGCCATGGTCTCCCTGCAGCTGGCACGTCACAGCCGCCAGATCATCGATGCTTTCCGCGATGCCATTCTGGCGCTGCCCGAAGTGATCAGTCTGTTCCACATGGGGGGCAAGGATGATTTTCTGGTGCACCTCTGTGTCTCCGACACCGAGCACCTGCGCAACTTCGTCTTCGATCACTTCACCTCCCGCGAGGAGGTGGTGCACCTCGAAACTTCGCTGGTGTTCGAGCACAAGTTCAGCCGCTCCCTGCCCTGCTTTCCCCAGCCATAGCGGCCAGTGGGCCGACAATATGGGGAGATGAAAAAACCGCCAGCTGGCGGTTTTTTCTAGTCTGCTATCGGCTGAATCAGCACGGTTGGCTCAATTGGCGGCGGTGCGTTCATCCTTGGCCGTCTGATAGAGACTCTTCTGATAGGCCATGCTGCCCCACAGGGCCAGACCAAGCGCATCCTCCTTCAAGGCGTCCGGCTGCGCCGCCAGGGTCAGC
Organism: Aeromonas sp. s8; assembly: GCF_040907785.1. Classification (NCBI taxonomy): domain Bacteria; kingdom Pseudomonadati; phylum Pseudomonadota; class Gammaproteobacteria; order Aeromonadales; family Aeromonadaceae; genus Aeromonas; species Aeromonas sp. s8. The sequence continues at coordinate 127,017 of NZ_JBFOCL010000043.1, read as the reverse complement.
TTCTCGCTGGCATTGTCGTAGACATAACCCTCTGCCGCCCGCTCCGGTTGCAGGATCACCACATCCTTGCCGCGCATCAGGGCGAAGTTCTTGTCGTACTGCATGATGGCGCGCCCTGGCCAGTCGGCAGGCATGCGGGTCAGATCCTTGCCGAGCATGGGGTAGTCGGCACTGATCCCCATCAGGGAGAGCAGAGTCGGCGCCATGTCGATCTGGCTGACGATGCGCGGATCCTTTCTCGGCGCAATGCCGTCGCCCACGATAACCCCCGGAATATGGAAGCGGGGGATGGGCACCAGACTGGCGCCACCGACTCGGCTGTCGTGGTCGGCGATGACCAGGAACAGGGTGTCCTGCCAGTATTCGGACTGTTTCGCCCTCTTGAAGAATTCGCCGATGGCGTAATCCGCATACTTGGCCGCGTTGTTGCGGGTCTGTTTGGGTTGCTCGAAGAGTTCGATGCGGTTGTCCGGGAATTCGAACGGATCGTGGTTGCTGGAGCTGAACACCAGACTGAAGAAGGGTTTACCCTCCTTGTGCAGCGCTTTGAAGGTCTCGTCGGCCTTGGCCATCAGATCCTCGTCGGAAGCTCCCCAGGAGCCCTTGAACACCGGATTGTCGAAATCCTTCTGTTCGACGATGGTGGTGAAGCCGTTGCCGAGGAAGAAACTGCGCATGTTGTCGAAGTGGCTTTCGCCGCCATAAATAAAGCTGGTGTCGTAACCCCGCTGCTTAAGCAGATCAGCGATGGTGAAGAAGTTGGTCTGGCTCTTGCCGAGTTTGACCACCGCCTGTGCCGGGGTCGGCGTGAAGCCAGTCAGTACCGCCTCGATACCGCGCACCGAGCGGGTGCCGGTGGCGTAGAGCTGCTCGAAGGCCCAACCCTGCTGCGACAGGGCATCGATGTTGGGGGTGAGCGGCAGGCCGCCGAGGGAGCCGACAAACTGGGCGCCCAGACTCTCCTGAAGCAGGATCACCAGATTCTTCGGTTTACCCTGGAAGCTCGCCTCGTTGAAGGTCTGGCTGGGCAGCAGATCGGAGTTGAAATCACTGGCCGGACGGCCACTCTCCTTGCGCATGACCTCGAGCACCTTCTGAGGGGTCATCTCGCCGTAAAACAGGCCGGCATCCTCCTCGGCGCCCATCTGCTTCATGGCAAAGAAGAGGGAGTAGGCGGAGTTGACGGTGAGCGAGTTGACCAGCGGATCCTCGGCAAAGGCGACCATGGCCGGGTTCAGGGCGCGGTGGCCGAGACTGGAGCGGGCACCGAGAAAACCTATGGCCAGAATGAGCAGGGCGAAGGCCGGACGCAGATACCAGCGGGGGAAGCTGAGGCCATGCACCAGACGGCCGCTCAGCCACCAGCCACCGGCCAGCACGGCGCCACTGAAGAGTACCGCCAGCAGCAGCTCGGCTTTGCGCCCCGCCCACAGCATGGCGAATACCTCTTTCGGATAGATGAGGTACTCCACATAGAGGCGGTTGGGGCGCACGCCATACTCGGTGACAAACGAGGGGGTGGAGATCTCGAGGAACAGCATCAGCCAGAGTCCGACGGTCAGCCAGACGCGCATCAGTTGCAGCCAGCCCCGGCCGATGGCATGGGGGCCTGCCAGCAGCAGAGTGAGCATGGCGGGGACACCCCAGACCCAGCAGAGGGTCGCAAAGTCGACTCGGATCCCTTGCAGCAGCATCTCCTGCCAACCGGCCACGGCATCCACCCGTTCCAGTTGCCAGAGACCGAGGGCGATTCGGCTGAAAGAGAGAGAAAAAAGCGCGAGCGCGCAGAAGACGGCGAAGGGCCAAAACGGGCCGAGTCGCTGTTTTAGAGCTGTCATGTTTGTTCCTGAATGAGACTGTAAACGTCTGTCCACAGACGTTTTTTTAGTTGTTGTGAGGTTATGACAGATCGAATTGGTTAAGGTTGCATTCAAGTTTGTTAAAAGTCGGCATTAACACATTTATCATCTAAAAATGTGATGTCGCGCCACTAATGAGCACAGCATAATCTGCTGGGTAAAATGTGAGCCGCCGCGTGTATGGATGGGGAGCTGGTGTTTATAATTGCCGCGAATTATCTCAATCGGAGCCGAAGGGATGCCGGTCTTTATCGATGTCGAGTATGTGCGGGGATGGCGCCTGTTTCTGGTGTTATCGGATGGCACCACGGGTGTGCTGGATCTGACCCCCTGGCGAACCCAGCCGCTGTTTGCAAAGCTGGAGAGCGAGCGTCACTGCGCCCGGGTCTTCATCAACCGTCACCACCAGCTGGAGTGGCCTGTTGGCTGCACGCTATCCGCTCATGAGGTCTATCACCTCATCTCTCCCATCGATGAGCGGGAAGCCTTCAGCTAATCCCCATTTTTTGTGAGCCAACGCCAGATTCCTGTTACTGGAATGTTTGCCCGTTTGCCTTTCTGAGCCAACTTGGGTAAAACCTGCGCAACATTTTGCCAACTTGCCTTCGCTTCACCTGACAGAGGCTTGCCGCTTTCGCGCCGCAGGCCTTTTTTACGGCCTGACGGCAAACCTTTCCCTTGCTGAAAGGTTTAGTTGGTTGAATGAAAATAACAAAACAAACAAATACATAAGGAAAATGTATGGCTTGTCATATGCGCACACCCCTTGCCCTGCTGGTTGGTGGACTCGCCTGTCACGGCGCTGCCGGTCAGGAACAGGTGCAACAGCTGGATCCCATGGTGGTGGTGGCAACCCGCCCCGCCAGCACCCTGGAGGTGACACTGGATCCCAAGAAGCCCGGTTCCCCCATGCCCGCTGCCGACGGCGCCGGTTATCTGAAGAATGTCACCGGCATGAGCATGGTGCGCAAAGGGGGGCTTGGTGGCGACCCTGTACTGCGGGGGATGGGGATGTCCCGCCTCAACGTGCAGATGGATGGCGGCATGCTGGCCGGTGGGTGTGGTGGCCGGATGGACCCGCCCACCGCCTATGTGTTCCCCCAATCCTTTGATCGGATCCGGGTGCTGAAGGGGCCGCAATCCCTGGAGCAGGGTGCCACCCTGGCGGGAACTGTGCTGTTCGAGCGGGACAGACCCGAGTTCACCGCACCGGGCCTCAAGGCCGATGCCTCGGCCCTCTATGGCAGCTTTGGCCGTGATGATCAGATGGTGGATATGACGGCGGGCTCGACCGACGGTTATCTGCGCGGTCAGTTCACCCACTCCGACAGCGACGATTACCGCGATGGTCACGGCAACGAGGTGCGATCTTTCTATCGCCGCGAGAACGGCACCGCCCAGCTGGGCTGGACGCCGGGGGAGCACACCTGGCTGGAACTCACCGCCGAGCGTAGCAATGCCCGTGCCGCCTATGCGGACCGCACCATGGATGGCCCCATGTTTGATCGCGAATCCTTCGGGCTGAAGCTCAAGCAGGAGCAGATCACCACTCACTGGCAGCGCAGCGAGCTGACCCTGTGGGACAACTACATCGACCACATCATGGACAACTTCAGCCTGCGGCAAAACAGCGGCATGAAGATGCTCTCCAACCCGGATCGCCGCAACACCGGCGGTCGCTGGGCCAACGACATCGCCTTGCCAGCAGACTGGCTGCTGACCGCCGGGCTCGACAGCAACCGGGATCAACACAGATTTCGCAAGGAACTGGATTATGCAGACAAGCCACGCCAGCGCACCCTGCGCTTCGAGCAGCGGGGCGGCTTTGCCGAGCTGGGTCGTCAGCAGGGGGCTCACAGCTACAAGGGCGGTTACCGGCAGGATCGGGTCGAGACCACCCGCTATGGCGCCGGTGAACAGACCCTCTACAGCGATACCCTGAGTCTTAACAGCGGGTTTGGCCGCTACGAATATCAGTGGTCGCCACGCTGGTCCAGCTATCTGGCCTGGGGGCAGGCAGAGCGTGCGCCGGACTACTGGGAGCGCAGCAAGGACAGTACCCCGTTCACCCTCAACCCGGAGCGCAGTCGCCAGTGGGATGCGGGGTTGGCCCTGCGCAGTCGCGAGCTGGACCTGACCCTCTCCCTCTTTAGCGCCGACATCAAGGACTACCTGCTCTACAACAGCAAGTCGAACAAGGTGCGCAATATCGATGCCCAGACCCGGGGTGGCGAGTTGGAAGGGCGCTGGCAGTTTGCCGAGCAGTGGCGTCTCGATGGTGGTCTGGCGGTGGTCTACGGCGAAAACCAGAGCGACAACAAACCGCTGGCGCAGATGCCGCCCCTCGATGGCAAACTGGCGCTGGGCTGGCAGCCGGACGAGGCGCTGAGTTTCACCCTGCTGGGGCGCGCCGTGGCGGCGCAGGATCGGGTGGATGTGGGCTCCGGCACGGTCGCCGGTCAGGATCAGGGGGAGACCCCGGGCTTCTTCACCATGAACCTGAGCGGCGCCTGGCAGTTTGCCAAAGGGTGGCAGCTTTCGGCCGGGGTGGATAACCTGTTCGACACCTTCTACTACGAGCACCTCTCCAAGTCGGTGCACGCCAGTCAGGCGGGGTTGGGCTATGAGCAGAGCGGCCGCATCCCCGAGCCGGGTCGCTCCTACTGGCTCTCGCTCAACTACCGTTTTGCCTCGGCAGGGGTGCTCTAACCAGTTGAGTCAGATAACGTTTTCAGTCACAGACACCGCTGTGTGAGCATCGCTATCATGGTGAAAAACAGGCGTATCAGACGCCTGCTCTCACAGCGGGAACATAACAATGAAACAGGGAACGTTACGCTATGGCGGCCTGCTCGGGGCCGCCCTGTTACTTGCGGCTTGCGGCGGCAGCGGTAGTTCAGGTGGGGAGAGCGCTCCCCCCGTCGTCAATCCGCCGGTCACCCACCCTCCGGTCGCCACGGCCAGTCGTGCCTGCTATGGCGACGATCAACCCGCCTGCAACCTGCGCATCTATCAGGTAATGGTGGAGTCGTTTGCCGATGGTGACGGCAGTGCCAACTACGGCGTCGGCTATGGCCCCTCCCAGCACAACGGCGATCTGCAGGGGATCATCGACAGTCTCGACCACATCAAGAGTCTCAACGTCAACGCCATCTGGCTCACCCCGGTGTTCGACTCCTGCGCGGGGCAAGGCGGCGATAACAAGCTCGATGCCACCGGCTACTTCGCCTGCGACTTTTTCACCGTGGATCCCAACTTTGGCAGCAATGCCAAGCTCAAACAGCTGGTGGATGGGGCGCACCAGCGCGGCCTCTACGTCTTCCTCGATGGGGTGTTTGGCCACGTCAACAAGGTGGGGATGAGCAAGCCCTCGCCAGAGGGGCGTCTGCCAGCCCTCACCAGCGGCGGTGCGGGTTATCCCGGCCAGCTGGTGGATTACAGCAAGCCGGAGAGCCTCGCCTACTTCAAGGAGGTGGCCCGCTACTGGGTCGAGCAGTACGGTATCGACGGCTGGCGCCTCGATCAGGCCTATCAGCTTGGGTTGGATGATTGGCGCGCAATTCGCAGCGAGGTGGAGCAGGCCAGCGCAACGCGCAAGGCGGCAGGGCAGCAGTGGGGCACCCTTGGCTACATGGTGGGCGAGGTGTGGAAGGGGGCTGACGATATTCGCGCCCAGGCTTACGGCAGCAGCGACAATCCGGCGCTTTCCTCGGCCTTTGACTTCCCGTTGCGCTACGGCATCGTGCAGGCGCTGGCGGTGGAGGAGTCCGGCAAGGGCGGGCAGGGGGCCAGCGTGCTTGACGCCAGCTGGAACAAGGTGGAGAACTACCCGAATCACGCCATGCCGAACCTGATGCTGGGCAACCATGATCTGGTGCGTTTTGGCGATCTGCTGGAGCGCGGCAACTTCAAGTCGGCCGAGTACTGGCAGCGCCACAAGGCAGCCTTCAGCTTTATGGCGGCCCGCTCCGGCCCCATCACCTTCTACTATGGCGAGGAGTTTGGCGACGAGGTGCCGGGTTTTGCTGCCAAGGTCAGCGGTGACTGTGCGGCGCAGGGCTTGTGCGACGATCATGTGGCCCGCAGCGACGGCAAGGTGCCCGCTGTCACCGGTTTTGTGCCGGGTAGCGAACAGGCTGAGTTGAAAGAGTGGCTCGCCCAGCTGCTGGCGATGCGTGCCGCGCACCCCGCTCTCTATCAGGGAGAGCGAGTCAAACTGGTGGCCGAGGGTAGTCTCTATGGTGACATCAAGCAGACGGCGGGAGAGCAGATAGTCTACCTGCTTAACCTCTCCACCACAGCGCTTAGCTACAACCTGCCAGCGGGCAAACTGCGCAGCGGTAGTGCGCTGGTGGATCTGCAAAGCGGCGAGAGTCTGGCCATCGGCGGCAGCAGCGTGACGGTGGAGATACCGCCCTTGAGCGGGCGTTTCCTGCGTCTGCAATAAGTCAGCCACAGCACGCTTTGATATGAGAGAGGGCCCCATCGCGGGGCCCTCTCTGTCATTGCGGGCGACAAAGTCATGGCGGGTTATGCGGTAGTCTGGCCCCGGTTTTCCAGCCGCTGGCGGAAGGCGCGGGCCAGTCGCTCGTAGAGATCCTGCGCCTCCTTGTCTTCGATATCGCCGCGGATCCAGGGGTTGTCGACGATCTCCAGCAGCACGCAGTCACGCCCTTGCTGGCGCAAATCGAGCCCGTAGAGGCCATTGCCGAGCTGATGCACGGCACGGCGAGCGGTCTGCAGTACCCGCTCCGGCACCTCGTTAAGCGGCAGCGCCTCGATGCGGCTCATGTCGAGGGGGTGCTTGCGGCGGCGAATGCGGTTGCCCGGTTCGGGCCGGTAGCGGCGACAGGCGAACAGCGGCGAGCCGTCGAGAAAGCCGATGCGCCAGTCAAACTCGGCGGGGATCCGGCTCTGCACCAGCAGCAGGGCGGAGCGGCCCAGCCCCTCGTCCAGCAGGCGGGCCAGCTGCTGCTCGTCGCTGGCCATGGCGAGATCGCGCCCCTGCGCCCCGTCGGGCACCTTCACCATCAGCGGCAGGCCGAGCCGCTGCACCAGCTCATCCACATGGTGGCGGCCGCGGCGGGTCACCACCATGGTGGGCGGCATGGGTACGCCGCTGCGCACCATCAGCTCGTAGAGGTAGAGCTTGTTGCTGCAGGCTAGGATGGCGCGGGAGCTGTCGATCACCGGCATCTTGAGCTGTTCGGCGCGATGGGCAAATTCGAAGGTGTAGTGACCGACCGCGGTTTCGGCACGCAGCCAGAGGGTGTCGAACTCCGGCAGCCGCTCGATGGCTGACGGTGGCAGGATCTCGGCCCGGATGCCCTGGGCGGCGGCAGCCCGGATAAAGCGCTCCAGCGCCAGCCCGTCACTGCTGGCACGGCCATCATCGGGGTCGACCAGAATGGCGAGCTGATAGAGCGGCGCCGCCTGCTCCTCGTCGCCGGTCCCCACCAGTGCCTGAGCGTGGTGCAGCATCAACTCTTTCTCGCTTGGGCTCAGCTCCAGCGGCGACAGGCTCTGCTGCTGGCGTACCGACCAGCCGTGGCGGCCGCGCTTGAGGGTCAGCTCCTGCAGCGGCAACTGGCTGAGGCCATAGTAATAGCGCGCCAGCCCCGCCAGCTCGCTCTGTTCACACTGGCCGAAGATGGCACGTACCCGGATCCGATCCTCGCTCTGCTGGGCCAGCCACCCTTGTGCCTTGCGCCACAGTTTGGCCGGTGGCTGCTGGGGTTGCAGCCGGCTGATGGCCTGCAAACCCGGCAGGCAGTGGTGGCCGCGGGCCTGGGCCAGCAGCGAGCAGTAGTAGCCTGCGCTCAGGTGCTCCAGATTGCGGCAGAGGTTGATGATGCGGGGTCGGCCGCCGGTGGTCGGCACGCCATGTTGCAGATAGGTGCGGGCGGTCAGCAGATAATCGGCATGGCAAGGCCAGTCGCCCAGCTCTTCGACGATGACATAGGTACTCATATTTTCGGCTCCACAGATCAGACTGCCTGAACAGGCAGGATCCCCAGTGGGCTTCGATGCACCGACAAGCACGACAATGGCGCGAGGGGAAACAAGAGGTTACAGTGCCTAATATGACGCCTTGGTAACTTGTGATACAAGTCGCATTTTTGGTGCTGAGGATAAATAACCGAACAAGGACTCCCCGTGTTGACCGTACGTGCGGCCCGAACCGATGATCTGGGCGCCATCGTTAATCTGGAACGCTACTGTTTTCCTCCCGAAGTCGCCTTTGGCCGCAGCCGCTGGCACTATCTGCTGGCCCACGCCAAGGGGCGCACCCTGTTACTGCTGGACGAGAAACATCAGCTGATGGGCTATCTCTGCCTGCTGGAGCACAGGGGCTGGGATCGGCTGGTCATTCAGGCGCTGGCTATCCGCTGGACGGTGCGCCGTCTGGGCTGGGCCCGCCGCCTGCTGGAGCAGGTGATCCGCGAGGGCAAGGCCGCTGGCTGGGGGGCGATTCGCCTCGAAGTGGGGGACGCCAACGAAGAGGCGCTGGCGCTCTATCAGGGATTGGGATTTCGTCCCCAGCAGCGGCTGGCGGACTACTATGGCCGCGACCAGCACGCCCACCGGCTGGTGCTGCCGCTGGTGAGCGACGAGGAGCGTGAGCGGCGCAGAGTGGCTCGCACTCAGGCGCGCAAGCCATCTTCACAGGCCAACTGATCATGTTGAACGAGCAGAATTGAGGAGCAGGATGAGCTGCGACAACTGTCTTGCCACCGCCATCAGGGCAAAGCTGGGGCGCTGTCCGGTCTGCGCTGGCCAGACCTTCATCATCGGTCTGAGTGGCTGGCTGGTCTGGTGGTGGTGTGGCGCCGATACCTCGGTCAACGCCCTCACCGGCCTGCTGTTCGCGCTGGGAGGCTCGGGCCTGTTGCTGCTCCATCTGGTGGTATTTGTCTGGCGCAAGGCGACCGGACGTGAATTGAGCGATGAATGAATCTGAATAGATTCAAACAGATAAACAACAATATCGGTGTAGATATGGAGGTTCAGATGATTGCAATGGTAACGGGCGCCTCGTCCGGTTTTGGTGAAGCTATCAGCCGCCAGCTGGTGCAGGCGGGCTACAAGGTGATCGGCACCGGTCGCCGTGCCGAGCGGCTGGCTGCGCTGGCTGACGAGCTGGGCGAGCAGTTCCTGCCGCTGGCGTTCGATGTGCAGGACAAGGTGGCCACCCGCGCCGCCATCGCCGGCCTGCCAGCCGAGTGGAGCGAGGTGGATCTGCTGGTCAACAACGCCGGTCTGGCGCTGGGGCTGGAGCCGGCCCACAAGGCGGATCTGGAAGATTGGGAGCAGATGATTGCCACCAACATCAGCGGCCTGACCCTGCTCACCCGCCTGCTGCTGCCGGGCATGGTGGCGCGCAATCGCGGCCACGTCATCAATATCGGCTCCATCGCCGGCACTTACCCCTATCCGGGCGGCAACGTCTACGGCGCCACCAAGGCGTTCGTGAAGCAGTTCAGCCTCAACCTGCGTGCCGATCTGGCTGGCAGCGCCATCCGCGTCACCAACGTGGAGCCGGGCCTGTGCGGCGGCACCGAGTTCTCCAACGTGCGCTTCCACGGTGACGACGCCAAGGCGGCCTCCGTCTATCAGGGGGTGGAGGCGATCCAGCCGGAAGATATCGCCAATACCGTGCTCTGGGTGAGCCAGCAACCGGCTCACGTCAACATCAACAGCATCGAGATCATGCCGGTGGCCCAGACCTTCGGCCCGCTCAATATCAGCCGTCGCTGATTGCTGCATTTGACGAAATGAAAGAGGCTCCCATGGGAGCCTCTTTGTGTTGGCGAGCCGATTAGAGGCTCATGATCTTCTTGAACTCCTCCTCCGAGTACTTCTTCTCGCTGCGCTTGGTCAGATCCGTCGTCAGCTTGTAGCGCAGATCTTTGGCCATCTGATAGGTCTGCTCCAACTGGCCATAGGAGTAGTCGGCAGCCAGCCCGATGGCGGTAGCCTTGTCGCTGGCATAGGCCTGCTTCAGGCTCTGGTCGAGTAGCGCTACCTCCTTGTAAAGCTTGCTGCTCTCCTTGCTCCAGACGCCGCGCAGCAGCGGCAGGTACTTGTCCGGATCGGCGCTGGCCAGCGCGGTCAGGCTGCGGAACTGCCAGTAGGCAGAGTCATCGGAGTAGCTGTCGCTACCGGTGCGATAGGGCAGGGGGTAGGACTCCAGGGTGTTGTAGAGCGGCACCATCACAGATTCAGCCAGCACGCCGTAGCTCTGCCAGATCAATCCCTGCAGCTCTTTGGGCATCTCCTTGCGCAGCTGGATGACGTGGGATTCGAGCTGCCTGTCGATGCGGATCGGCCGCTCCGCCTTGCCCGCCAGCGGCGTGCCCTCATAGGTGGCGCTCAGCAGCCTGGCCACGTCCGGCACGGCGATGGGGGCATCCGGCTTCATAAAGAGCGGATATTGCGCCTGCCGGGTCGGCTGCGGATGGCTGGCTGTCAGCATTTTCTGGCCGAGCCACTCCCGATCCACGTTATACGGGTCAGCGATGACCCCAAACGCCTTGGCGAAGTTGAACTCTTTCGGGTCGGCGTTATCCAGCAGTTTGTGCTCGCGTACAAACTCCAGCAGCTTGGGCGAGTGCAGCACATCGGCGCTGTCGAGATTGACGCCGTGGATGCGCAGGCCGTTGGCCACCATGGCGTAGCTGTCGTCCGGCACCCGTACCGCAATCCAGTGGTGGCCGGAGCCGATCTCCATCAGCCAGGCCTCGTTCACATCCGCCAGATAGAGGCTGTTGCCCTCACCGGCTCCATATTGCTCTACATAGCGGCCAAGCAGCTCGACCCCCTCTTTGGCCGTTTTGGCCTGCGGCAGGATCAGGGTGGGGATGATGGCTTCAATCACTCCCTTCTCGATCAGCGGATCGGCTTTTTGGGCCTTGTCGTTGACCTCGGCACTGGTGGTGGCCGAAATGGCGACGTTGAACTCGTTGATGCCGCGCTCCTCGTAATACTTGCCGTCCGGGTCGCTGGCTGTGGCATCCCAGTCACGAATGGCTGAGTAGGCGAAAAACGCCTTTGGCATCGGCACTTCCAGTCCGTTGCCCAGTTTCCAGAGTTTGCCCTCGTTCTGCTGCGCAGGCCGGAAGGCGAGGTATTTGTTCCAGTTGTTGACGCCAAAATCCTCGTTTCTGGCGATCATCACGCTGCCATCGGCACTGGCCCCCTTGCCGACGATAAGGCCGGTACAGGCGTCGGCACTGGTGCCAAGCAGGGTGAGCAGGGTGGCGGAGAGAAGACTCAAGGTGTGTTTTTTCATCGTTATGCCCGAAAGGTTGCGGTGAGTGAGAGTCAGACGAGGGGATGAGGTGTGGGGAGGCCGCAACTCCGAACTGGCAGCGGAGCGAGCTCGGCAGATTGGTCTGCCTGTTATTGGTTTGACGAACAGATCATCCATGACACGGCTGGCTGGTTGCGATGTGCGCCAAAATTGTATTCCTGATAGGTTGTTTGTTTTGTGATCGAACGGCTGTTCCTGACTTTTCTCTGGCGTCGTGGTGCGTGGACGGCGAAATGTGCCAAAACAGCGAGAACCGGCAGCAGATGAGTCATGATTCTGACGCCAGCCTTGCGTGTGGGGCGTGGTGAGATCCGCCATAGCGCGGGATCTTGCACCATCTGACAAGTTGGCCTGTAACTTGCTGGTTTAATTGATAATGGTGGGGCATGACGCCCCATGTGACCGGATCAGCCTGTGCCCATTGCCGCAGATGCGCACTGAATTGGAGCCCCCATGGATATCAAACCCTACAGCCAGCAGCTTGCCCAGAGCGCATCCAACAACCGCGCCCTCGCTACCCTCAACAGTGCCAGTAGCGGCGGTCAGGGCGGTGGCTGGGAGGAGATGGTCAGCCTCTCCACCCAACGCATGACCGGCCAGGCCCAGCAGGTGCTGACCTACGAACATCTGGCCAAGAACAACAAGTTGCCACCGGCGCTGGATATGAGCTCCGACAAGAGGGGCGTGGTGCAGCAGCTGGTGGACAAGGCGCTCGGTTTCGATCGCAAGAAGTTCAACGAGATCGAAGAGAAGCTCAAGACCATCGCCGATAACAAGAAGCTGACTCCGGAAGAGCGGGCGGAGCAGAGCAAGCCGCTCAACGAGCAGCGAGAGGCGATGCTCAAGGAGGCGATGGATCGCCTGACCGGCAAGAAGAGCTCATCCACAGATAAGGCCAAAACTGCCTGATCCTGCCGCTGTTCTGAGATCTACCCGGTCGGCACCGATGGGCCAGTGTCGACCGCCGATGGGCAAGCTTCTGCCACCTCTTTTGACCTCACCTCCCCACAGGCGCACAATGTCCGCGCATTGAGCCAGTCGAGGAGTCCGCCGTGTACAACTTCCAATATGCCAATCCGACCCGCATCTGTTTCGGCGAGGGGCAGATCGCCAGCCTGCCCGAACTGATCCCGCCCGGCAGCCGGCTGCTGGTGCTCTACGGCGGTGGCAGCATCAAGCAGAACGGGGTGTATGAGCAGTTGACCCGGGCGCTGGAGGGAGTGACGTGGCAGGAGTTTTCCGGCATCGGCGCCAACCCCAGATACGAGCTGTTGATGGAGGCGGTGGCGCAGGTGAAGCGCGAGCGCATCGACTTCCTGTTGGCGGTCGGTGGCGGCTCGGTAGTCGATGGCACCAAGTTTGTTGCGGCCGCCGCCTGCTACGAGGGGGATGATCCCTGGGATATCTGCGGTAAACAGGCGAGCGTGCACAAGGCGCTGCCGATGGGCTGTGTGCTGACCCTGCCAGCCACCGGCTCCGAGAGCAATCCCACCTCGGTGGTGAGCAGGGGGGATGTGAAGATCTCCTTCAGAAGCCCGCTGGTGCAGCCGCAATTTGCGGTGCTCGATCCGGCGACCACCTACAGTTTGCCGCCGCGTCAGACCGGCAACGGGGTGGTGGATGCCTTCGTCCATATTGCCGAGCAGTACCTCACCTTCCCGGTCGGCGGCGAGGTGCAAGATCGGCTGGCAGAAGGCCTGCTGCAGGTGCTGGTGGAGAACGGCCCCAAAGCGCTGGCTGAGCCGACCAACTATCAGGTGCGGGCCAATCTGATGTGGGCGGCCAGTCTGGCACTCAACGGCCTTATCGGTTGCGGAGTGCCGCAGGATTGGGCCTCTCACGCCATCGGCCATCAGCTGACGGCGCTCTACGGGCTGGATCACGGCCAGAGCTTGGCGGTGGTGCTCCCCTCACTGCTGCGTGAGCGGGCGAGCCAGAAGCAGGACAAGCTGGCTCAGTTTGCCGAGCGGGTGTGGCATTCGACCCGCGAGGACAAGGCCCTGCGCATCGAAGAGGCGATCATCCGTACCGAGCAGTTCTTCCAGAAGATGGGATTGGGTACCCGGCTGGCTGACTATGGCCTCAGCGAAAGTTGCATTCCGGCGGTCTGCTCCAACCTCAAGCGGGTGGGGCGCACCGCGCTCGGTGAACAGCAGGATATCGACCCGGATCGGGTGGCGCGCATTCTCGCCCGAGCGTTATAAGCCAGCGTCGATTTGTTTCCCTGGTTGATGCATTTTCCCAATTAAAGAGGGCCGCTTGTTGCGGCCCTCTTGTATGACGGGTTAGCCGATCACTCGGTGCGTGCCTTCAGATAACCGGCGTAATCCGGGATCTGTACGCTGAACGCTTGCCGCATATGGGGGCTGTCCATGATGAAGTCGGCGGTCGCTTCGTTGGTGGCGACCGGGATGTTCCAGACCGCTGCCAGCCGCAGCAGCGCCTTCACGTCCGGATCGTGCGGCACCGCATTGAGGGGATCCCAGAAGAAGATCAGCACGTCGATCTTCCCTTCGGCGATCAGGGCGCCGAGCTGCTGGTCACCCCCCATGGGGCCGGAGAAGAGGCAGGTGATGGGCAGTTGCGCCTTCTTGCCGAGCATGGTGCCGGTGGTGCCGGTCGCATAGAGATGGTGGAGCTTGAGCTCCTCCTTGCGGCGCATTACCCAGTTCAGCAGAGGGGTCTTCATGTTGTCGTGAGCCACCAGTGCCACCCGTTTGTGGGGCGCCATCTCGCGTGCAATCTGTTCCATGGAAATCGTCCGTAGCATTGTTATTGGAAGAGAGCCGTATCCTAATCGAAAGCCATGACAGATGCTGTGTCGGGCGTATTAACTGTGATCCTGTCGAAAAGTTTTCGGGTCATGGCTGCTCAAATGAAGAGACCCGCGCTGGCGGGTCTCTTTATTTGCTGGCCTGCTGGCTCAGGAGCCGTGGTGCAGTTGCGACTGCTGGTAGTTCTCCAGCCCGATGCGATCGATAAGGTCTAGCTGGGTCTCCAGCCAGTCCACGTGCTCCTCCTCATCCTCCAGGATCTCCTGGAACAGGTCGCGGCTGATGTAGTCCTGCACCGACTCGGCGTAGGCGATGGCTACCTTGAGGTCTGGGATGGCATCCATCTCCAGCGAGAGGTCGCAGCGCAGCATCTCTTCTACGGTCTCGCCGATGCGCAGCTTGCCCAGATCCTGCAAATTGGGCAGCCCTTCGAGAAACAGCACGCGTTTGACCAGCTCGTCGGCGTGTTTCATCTCATCGATAGACTCGTGATACTCCTTGTGCCCGAGCGCCTTGAGGCCCCAGTCATCGTAGATGCGGGCGTGCAGGAAGTATTGGTTGATGGCAATCAGCTCATTGGCCAGCACCTTGTTGAGGTGGGCAATGATCTTGGGATCTCCTTTCATCGACAGTGCTCCTTGGTTCGTGCCTGAGGCTTCGATCGTTAGAGCTTAGTCCAGAAAAGTGACAACAAGAGGTCTGGCGAGCCAGCTCGCCTGAGAAAAGGGGTGACCCTGTTGGCGGGTCGCATCAGAAAAGAGGTGTCCGGATCAGGCCACTTCGTAGTAGAGCACGGGTTGATCCTGCTCCATCTTGTCGAGTTCGGTGGCGATAATCTCCATGGTCATGCGCACGCATTTGCCACATTGGGCGCCCACCTCGAGCGACTGCTTGAGCTGGCGGAATTCGCTTTTACCTGACTGCACCGCTTTGCGGATCTGGGTATCTGTGATGCCGCGGCACAAACAGACGTACATGATGATCACCTCTTGTGGAATGAGATGAAATCTAAATGAGAATGGTTCGTAGTGCAAATAACCATTGGTAATAAGATCCCCTGCTTGCCACTGTGCAACCCCTTGGGGACAATGCTGGCAACCAGAGGAGATCACCATGCTCAAGAAACTGTTCAGCGCCCTGTTCGGGGGCGAGCCGACCAAGGCGCCGGAAGTCACTCCCACCGAATATGCCGGCTATCTCATCTATCCGGAGCCCATGGCAGAAGGTGGCCAGTATCGGCTGGCAGGACGCATCACCAAGGAGCTGGATGGGGTGCTGCAAACCCACCGTTTCATCCGCTCCGATCTGTTTGCCAATCCGGCCGATGCCGAGCGTTTCATGGTGCAAAAGGCTCACACCTTTATCGATCAGATGGGAGATCGCATGTTCGAGCCCCGCAAGCCGGCTGACAGCCAAGCTTCATGACACAGCAAGAGGTCACCCTGCTGCGCGAGGCGCTGGCCCGCGCCGGTGAACGGCGCCTGATATGGCTGGAGGGGGAGGAGGCCGAGTGCATTGCCCGCGCTCAATCCCTGCTCGGCGAGACCGTCTTCTGGCTGGGTGCCGGGCCCGAGAGTTATGCCCCGCAACCCGCCGCCAAGGCGCTGCAGTGGCTCGGTCAGGAGTGCGACACGCTGGTGTTCAACGCCTTCAGCGGCTTTCACCCCGACGCCTTCGGGGCGCTGGCGGGCACTCTATGCGCCGGTGGCTTGCTGTTGCTGCTGACGCCGCCCAGAGTAGAGTGGCCTTCATGGCCGGATCCTGACCGGATCCGGCTGGTGGCCCAGCCGGAGGAGGCGGGCCGGGCCGGCCACGGCTTTATAGCCCGGCTGGTGCGGTTGCTGGAAGGTGATCCTGCCCTCTCTCTGGAGCCTCCGGTTTGCTCGCAGCCGTGGCAACCGATTGGGCCGGAGCGCAGGCTGAGCTGCGATCAGACACGGGCACTGCCCGCTATCCACAAGGTGTTGCACGGCCATCGTCGTCGGCCGCTGGTGCTGAGCGCCGACCGCGGTCGTGGCAAGAGTGCCTTGCTGGGGCTGGCTGCCGCCGAGCTGCTGCGCCAGCAGCCCGCGCTGAACATAGTGGTGACGGCCCCCTCGCAGGCAACGGTAGCGACCCTGTTTGCCCACGCAGCTCGCGGGCTAGATACCACGCCTGAACAGCTGGCCGGACTGAGCTACTGCTCGCCGGATCGGCTGGTGCACGAGGCGATGAATCCCGATCTGCTGCTGGTGGATGAAGCGGCTGCCATTCCGACCCCGCTGCTCGAGGCCATGCTGGCCCGCCACAGCCGCATCGTGTTTGCCACCACCGAGCACGGTTACGAGGGGACGGGTCGCGGTTTTCACCTGCGCTTCAAGCGGGTGCTCGATAGCCAGACCCCGGAGTGGCAGGAGATCCACCTCTCTGAGCCCATTCGCTGGAGTGAGCGTGATCCGCTGGAGCCGCTGATTTTCCGCCTGCTGGGGCTTGATGCCGAAGTGGCAACGCCCTTGCCGCCGACCAGCCCGAGCTGGCGTCTGGTCAGTCAGGAGGTGCTGGCGAGCGACGAGACGTTGCTCAACCAGCTGTTCGGCTTGCTGGTGCTGGCTCACTACCAGACTACGCCGAGCGATCTTAGGTCCCTGCTGGAGAGCCCGGATCTCGACATCCATCTGCTGGAGCAGGATGCGAGCCTGCTGGGAGTGGCGCTGGTGGCGAGGGAAGGGGGGATAGAGCCCGAGCTGGCCGAGGCGATATGGGCCGGTCGCCGCCGTCCGCGCGGCCATCTGCTGCCCCAGTCGCTGCTGGCCCACGCCGGTTTCAAAACGGCGGGGGGGCGCAGCTACGCCCGGGTGATGCGTATCGCCATCCACCCCGAGCTGCACCGCCACGGGTTGGGTTCGCTGCTGCTTGGCAAGCTTGAGGAGCACTATCGTCAGATTGGCACCGACTACCTCGGCTCGGCTTTTTCGGCCAGCGCCGACCTGCTCCCTTTCTGGCGCAAGGCCGGACTGGCGGTGCTGCGCATCGGTTTGCAACGGGATGCCGCCAGCGGCTGCCACGCAGCCCTGCTGCTCAAGGCGCTGAAACCCGAGCATGAGCCCGAGCTGGATCAGTGGCAGCAGCGTTTCATTCGCCAGTTGCCTACCCTGCTGGCTGGTGAGTTGAGCGAGCTGGATCCCGAGCTGGTATGGCAATGTCTGCAAGGCAGCACCGTCACCGCGGCTGAGCTTGGCGAGTTCGAGCGCGATGAGGTTGAGTGCTTTGCCCTGCATCACAAGCCGTTCGAACTGAGCCAATCCAGCTTGCAGCTGTGGCTGGCGCGCAATCTGGATGTGCTGGCTTCGCTGACTCCTGACGAGCGTTATCTGCTGATCGCAGCCATCTGGCAATATGCCGACTGGGGAAGACTGGCTGCGAGGTTGCAACTGGCGGGCAAGCCCGCCGTGATCAAGAGGTTGCGGGCGCTGCTGGCGCGTCTCTTGAGTTCCTCTACCACTCGATAGGTTTGCCCTGCCAGTCGAGAAAGCTAAGTTCGCCATCCGGTTGCAGCCGGTTCATCTGGTTAATCAGATGGTCGGCTACCAGCTCGGGACTCTGCACATTTCCTGGCGGTACATTGGCGTGAAACGGGCGAGAGAGTTGGGTATCCACTGTGCCGGGGTGGAAAGCCAGCAATTTGACGCCTGGGGCCCGCCGGGCCAGCTCGATGGCGGCACACTTGAGCAGCATGTTGAGGGCGGCCTTGGATGCGCGATAGCCATACCAGCCGCCCGCTCGGTTGTCGCCAATGCTGCCGACCCGAGCGCTGAGAACGGCCAGAGTGCAAGGCTCGCGGCCAAACAGCGGTAACAACTGGCTGATCCAGCGCAGCGGCAGCAAGGCATTGGTCTGGTAGACGCGGGTCATGGCATCGAGATTGATTGTTTCGAGTCGCTTCTCTGGCTGGATTTCCCCCTGATGCAGTATGCCGTTGCAGATAACCACCCGATGCGGTCTCGGTGCCAACTCCGCGATGCGGGCTACCGCAGTTGCCATCTGCTCATCGCTGTAATCACAACATAGCCAGTGCAGGACTGGCGAAGAGGCTCCTGCAGTTGCGGGCTGGCGGCTGATGGCAATCACTGGCCCGACACCCGCCGCCAGCCAGTGTGTCACCAGAGCCGCCCCGATACCGCCAGAAGCGCCAATCACGACGATACCTTCACTCATCTCAGGCTCCTTGTGAGTGCATGATGGATTTCACCATCCGCCAATGTTGTCCTGATTGGCAGGTACGATCCCGCCAGTCTGCGGGATCAAGCGGTTAAGGCTGCAATCTTGCCGAGATCCGAGCCGTTGGGTGAATTCCATTCCTATACTGAGGGAAAACCGCAGCGGTCTGCTGCCCGCGCAACCAGAATGAGAGTCACCATGATGTCCAAAGATGGGGAAGAGCGTAAATCTATCCTGACCGAAAGTGGCACCAACGAGCTTGAGATCATCGAGTTTCACCTCAAGAAGCAGCTACCGGACGGTCGTGAAAAAACCGCTTATTACGGGATAAACGTCGCCAAGGTGCGCGAGGTGATCCGGGTGCCGGAGACCACAGATTACCCCAACGCCCAGCGTCATATGGTGGGGGTCTTCTCCCTGCGGGATCGGCTGATCCCGCTGGTGGATCTGGCGGGCTGGCTTGGCATCAAGACCAACCCGGACCCCAGCCACAAGGTGGTGATCGTCACCGACTTCAACAAGATGGCCAACGGTTTTCTGATCGATAGCGTCAGCAGGATCCACCGGGTCTCCTGGGAGGATGTGGAGTCCCCCAGCCAGTTTCTGGAAGCGGGGGAGAACGACTGCGTGGTGGCCGTGGTCAGGCGTGATGGCAACCTCATCATGATCCTCGACTTCGAGAAGATCATCGCCGATATCAACCCCGAGCTCAGCATGGAGAAGTACGACGTCACCCAGGATCGCAAGGTGCTCATCGACGATCGCATGATGGCGCTGCGCCAGGGCAAAACCATTCTGGTGGTGGACGACTCGGCCTTTATCCGCAAGATGATCGAGACCACCCTGCGTACCGCTGGCTACAACGTGATCACGGCCAAGGACGGCGGCGAGGGGCTGGAGATGATGACGGATTTCGATCGCCTGGCCCAGGAGGAGAGAATGCCGGTGACCGGCTTCGTCAATGCGGTGATCACCGATGTGGAGATGCCGCGCATGGATGGCATGCACCTGCTCAAGCGACTGCGGGATACCCCCTCCTACAAGGAGATGCCCATCGTGATGTTCTCCTCCCTGATGAGCGATGATAACCGCCAGAAAGCGCTACAACTGGGGGCCAACGATACCATCACCAAGCCCGAGATAGGGCGCATGGTGGGGATGATGGATCACATGCTGCTGGGGATCGCCCCGCCTTCGCCCGCCAACAACATCTGACCTGCCGTTAACTTCCAATTAGCCGGTCGAATCCACTGACCGGTGCCTCAAGCGGCCACTCCTTGCCAAGGGGTGGCCGCGCTGTTTTGGCTGTTTGCTGCGATCCCGACCCCCCTTGTCTCCCGGACATGATTCATGTAATGATAATTATTATCATTTGTTGGTGTGAAGCATATGACAGCAACCTGGGTGAAGGGGTGGGTCGAGTCGACCGAAGGTGGCAGCAGCATGAGTCACTGGAAACAGCAGACCAGAGAGGGCAACCGGCTGTTTGACTGCGGCGAGTATCATCAGGCGTTGGCCCATTATCAGCAGGCGCTCTGGCTGGCTCGTCAGCAATTGGTGCAGTGGCATGACGCCGATGAGGCGGTGGCGGCGCTGGTGGTGGCTCACCACAATCTGGCGGATCTGCTGGTGGCCATGACCCTGCCCGATCGCGCCGCCGACCTGCTCTGCTATGTGCACGACTGCCTGCTGGCGACCTGTCACTCCCCCGCTTGCTCCTCTCGGCTGCGAGAGGCGGCTTTGCGCCATACCCGCACAACCCGTGCCGAGTTGCTGACGTTCGTACAGCGCCACGGCAGCCACGCCGGGATCATGCGTTCGCTCGGTCACTGCCTGTGTCAGAGCGAGCCCTCATCCCGGCTCCATTAATCCGAATAGAGGTCATCATGAGTCATACCCTGCCTGCCCTGAACTATGCCTACGACGCACTGGAACCCCATATCGATGCACTGACCATGGAGATCCACCACAGCCGTCATCACCAGACCTATATCAACAACCTCAACGCCGCGCTGGAAGGGGCGCTCGAGCTGGCTGCAATGCCAGTAGAGGAGTTGCTGCGCCGCTTCGATACCCTACCCGCCACCTTGCAGGGGGCGGTACGCAACCATGGCGGCGGTCATGCCAACCACTCCCTGTTCTGGCTGGTGATGAGCCCGCAGGGGGGCGGTGAGCCGGGTGGTGAGCTGGCTCTGGCCATCGAGCGGGAATTGGGGGGATTCGATGCCTTCAAGCAGGCTTTCACTCAGGCTGCTCTGAGCCGTTTTGGTAGCGGCTGGGCCTGGCTGGTGGTGGACAACGCGGGAAGATTGCAGGTGGAGAGCAGTGCCAATCAGGATAGTCCCCTGATGCATGGACATACCCCGATCCTGGGGCTGGATGTGTGGGAGCACGCCTACTATCTCAAGTACCAGAACAAGCGTCCTGACTATATCGCAGCCTTCTATCAGGTGGTGGATTGGGTCGAAGTGGCCCGCCGCTATCAAGCGGCGCGAGGCTGACTTGGTCGCTGGGAATTGGTGTACAGGCTCACCGCCACAACCCGCGCTGTAATAACAAGACCCGCCAGTTGGCGGGTCGTCTGTTTATGGTGTGGCGGTGCTGGCGCTGGCGGCTGAAGAGGTCACCGGCAATGTGGGCAAGGCCGCGCTGGGCGCCTCTGCGGTGGTTTCTGCCGCAGATTTGGCGGGAGTGACCGGATCAGTCGTTGCCGCTGGCTTGGCCTCATCCACCGCCGGTTTGGGCTGTTTGAGGCAGGGTTGCAGACTGCCGATGGTACTTAGTGATTGGCAAGGCACAGGCAGACCGATGGGCACAGGAGCGCCGAGGAACTTGGGCCCCTTGTCCAGTACATAGAGGTCGAGCAGCCCCATCAGGCGGGCAAAGACTTCCCGTACCCGGGTGCGGATCCCTTGATAGGCGCTGGGATCCTCGGCATTAAAGCCAACCGCGTCGATACCGAAATGGCGGGCGATGAAAATGGCCCGCTCGTTATGAAAGCCCTGGGATACCACGGTAAAGCGCTCCTGGCCGAACACCTCCTTGGCGCGAACCACAGAGTCGAGGGTGCGGAATCCGGCGAAATCCATATAGATGGCGGAGGCGGGGATGCCCGCCTTGATCAGGGCGCGGCGCATCTGGCGTGGCTCGTTGTACTGCACGGTGGCGTTGTCACCGGAGACGATGATGAAGTCCACCTTGGCATTGTTGTAGAGCTCGGCCGCCGCCTTGATGCGGTATTTGAAGTAGTGGTTGGGGCCGCCACCGGAGAGATATTTGGAGGTCCCCAGCACCACCGCAACCCGGTTGTAGGGCACCTTGTCCACCTGATCGTAGGTGTAGTGACGGGCATCCGAGACGATCCACTCGCTGTAGCCCAGCAGCATGGCAATCAGGGCCAGCAGCAAAACGAGGCAGGCGAGGAGGATCTTGACAAACTTCTTCATGCGCGGTGCGGTCAGGGTCTGAAGTTGGGAGTGGCTATCGGCATTCTATTACAACTCGGCCGCCGGCGTCAGGCTTGATAACGGGCGGGCACCTCATTCGGGCAGAGGTTGTCGCAGCAGAGGCTGGGAGAGCGGGAGGATAAAGCGAGGGGCTGCGGTGGCAGCCCCTCTGGTAGGTGAAGGTTTATCAGTGGGCGGAGTCGTTACCCTTGCAGGCGTCTGACTCCTTGTTGGCTTGCCACCAGGGCAGCAGATCCCGGGCGAGCCACGCCTGATAGGCGTCGCTGTCGTTGGCGATCAGCCGGTCCAGCTCCCCTTCGAAGTCGCTCATCGCCTGCTGCCGATCCGGATTGCGCAGCGCCTGTGCCAGCGCCAGCCAGCTGGCGCCGCGACCGGTATCGTTGAGGAAGCGGTGCACGGTATAGGACCAGGAGTAGACCATCTCGCCACCCTGCTCGTAGTCAAGGTGGAGGATAGCCGCCAGTGTCGGGCGCTGGTTGGCGGGGCGGTTTGCCACGTTATCCAGACCCCGGGCAAAGCACTGGCCGTGGGCGATGTACTCTGCAATCCCCTCGGCCCACCAGGTGGTGCGGTTGAGTGGATAGTGGCCGAAGCTGCCGTACTGGTTGAAGCGGCCATCCAGATAGTGAACGTACTCGTGGCGCAGGTTCCACACCTGGAAGGCAGGGCGTTTCCACTCCGCCTCATAGGCGAAGAAGCGGGCCTGATTGCCGGGGCGAGCCGGATCCCCCTCGATATAGATGCCGCCATTGTCGGTGGAGACGCCAAACAGCGCGCTGCCGTAGCGGCCCCAGTCGGCGGAGGAGTTGAAGATCACCAGCTCCAGCGCTTCGTTGTGATCATCGGCCACCGGTTGCCAGCCAGTCTCCATCTGCTGGTGGAAGCGCTGCTCTTCATCACCCAGCTCGCGGCAGATCCCTTCGGCCTGAGCCTGAGTCAGATCCTGGGCGCGCAGACGCAGGGTGGGTGAGCAGGTGTGCTCGAACGGCAGAATATCTTCCATGCGGATCGGGGTACAAAGCCCGGCGAACTCGCCGCTGACACAAGCCTCGCTGGTGCGATCCGTGTAGGTGAGGTAGTAGCTGGAGAGGGTCAGGGAGACCTCTTCCAGCATGGCGGCCGGATGTTGGCCACCCGGGATCAGCCCCTGCTGGCGCATGATGGCGATGACATCGCGATCCAGCTGTTGGCGATAGGCGATCGCCTTATCCGGGCTGGTGTGATGGAGGTAGCGCATCATCTGATAGAGGCGGCTGTGGGCATCAAGGATGTTGTTGAAGATAAACAGATCCCGTGAGCCATCGCGCTGTTTCCAGAGGGCCAGCTCGCTCAGGCCCAGTTGCAGCAGGCTCTGGCGCAATGCTGCCTCCTGTTGCAGCACAGCTGCGCTGAAGTCAGCCTGCTGACCGTAAGAGGCGCTCTGATCGACCAGATTGAGCAGCTCGAACAGGCCATCGGCCCAGGGTTTGTGGCCATTGATCTGCGCCGCATGTTGCACCGCATAGCCGAGCGCCTGGTTGAGCTGGGCCAGCATGGGGGCGGCACTCTGGCGGAAGGCAGCTTGCCCAAGTTGTCCCTGCGCCGCCACGCTCCAGGCTTCCAGCACTGTGCCAGCCTGATCCTGTGGTTCGGCACCCAGCAGCAGGGGGTGGTTGAGCAGATCAATCATCACCCCGGCCAGTGCCCGGGCGGCCTGATCACTCTCCTTGCCAACGCCGCCGTGGTAGTTGTGGGCGCGCACATAGTAGAGCAGCTTGTCCATTGCCGGATGGGTCGGCTGGTTGGCCGCCAGCAGGGCACGCATGCCGCGCACCACCGCCATCAGCTTGGCGTCATCGTGGCCGTAATCCGCCTGCCAGGCAGGGCTGTTCTGGCCGCTCACGTCGGCCACCAGTTTGGCGGCATCGCTGTCGAGCAGATCCACATCGGGTTGCTCTGGCTCGGAGCAGAGACGACCGTTGGCGCGGCGACACTCCAGCAGCTCCTCCTTGCTGGCCAGCACGATGGGGCGATTGAGCACCCGGCTCTCCTGCCACTCTTTGCTCTCTGGCAGGGGTTGCCACTCGCCGCCGGCGACCGGGTATTGGTAGCCGCTATCTTGCAACGTTACTTGAACCTCGCTGCCAGCGGGGATCACCTGACGGCAGATGCGATAGCGGATGGTGTTGCTCCCCTCCTTGCGCTCCTGCGGCTCATCACACTCCTGCTGAGGCGTGAGCTGATCCAGCTGCCACTGATAGCGGCGCCAGACATGGATCTCGCTGACCTGAGCGGCAGCCTGACTGCCTGCCACCGGCTGCAGGCGGAAGAAGATCTGCTCCAACCGGCCATCCCGCTCACTCGGGGTCTCTTCAAGTACCTGCAACTGCTGCCAATCCTGCGGCTGATAGTGCCACTCCGACTCGGCGCAGCGGCCCTGCGCGTTGAGTTCGCAGCGATCCAGCTCCCTTTCGCTCTGACCCAGGATGATGGCTTGTGGCAGCGGCAGACGATCCTGCCGCTGGGCGGTCGGCGTGCCCGCCAGCTGCTCCCAGCGACCCTGCTTGAGGCCATAACCAAAGTCATAACTGCTGGCGGGAATGAGCTTACCCGCCGGAATCCGATCTTCACAGCGCACGAAGCGGATCTGCCAGCCTGCATCTACCTTGAGCTGCGGCTCGCCACACTGCTGCTCGGCCAGTGCGGCGAGATCGCTGCTCTGCCAGTCGAAGCGACGGTAGACCCTAAGCTGTTGGTAAGGAGCATTGCTGCTGCGCGCCTTGAGCTCGTAGGTGATCTCGGTGATGCGAGCGGCCAGTTGCTGGCTCGATTCGCCAGTCAGCTGATACTGTCGCCAGTCATTGGGGGAGTAGTTGGCTTGCGCCGAGGATGTCGCCAAAAGCAGGGGGCCTGCCAGCAGCAGCCACCCGGTACCTGAACGGTTCATTTTTATCCCTTTGTTCTTGTTTGTGTATTGTCTTGCGAGTAATCGCAAGGCAATTTACAGGGACTCAAAAGAATATCAATGATTTTTTAAATGACATACAAATCAATGATATGGCGTTGATTTATATGCTTGCTGTTTTTGAACTCCTGCTGCCGTAGTGAGGGCTCACATGCGACTTTATTGAAGAAGTTGTTAGTTGTGTAAAGTGCGTGTCAGATCTCATTTAATCAACACGAGACATGCAGCAAATGACCTGGAAAAGCGAGATGTCCCTATGGCTTAAGCCACATTATCTGGGCGGATGATGACTGGTGACTCAATCAGCAAAGCCAGCTATTTGTTCGTGAGGAGGCGGGATGAAAAGATATTGGCCGCCTGTATGGGTAGCACAGGCGACCTGATAAGAGTTGCTTTCAACATCACCTGCTCATCTGTTTCGCGCCAATTTCAGCGTCACTACAGATGAGTCATCAGAGATAGCTGACAGTCACGATCGCCATGTTGCTGGCATTGGTCACTTTGTAGCTAATAGTGCTGCTAATTGAGCTGATTTGACCGGCTTGCTGCAAGTGAGCCAAAGGCATGGTTTGCTTGTTCATGCCTGAATAGCAGGTCACGCTGCTGTCAGAAAAATCACATGGAGATTCATAGATAGTGCCAGTAAACGTCACTGAGCCATCAGCCGCAGAAGCGGTGGATGGCAACAAGGCGGTACCAAGCAGCAAGGAGGTGCATACAGAGAAAACTGTCTTGCGAACTAAACGGGAGGCGGTGTGTTGAGCTTTCATATCTATGTCCTTTTCGTCACAGGTGTTGTACGAAAAGGGCAACGCAATCAAAGAGTAATGCCATAAATCGGCAATAACATCACTCTTCTCAGATGGCAGCTCCGCTGTCTTAGGTATCAAAACCCTTAGACCGGTGGCTTTGCGTCCCGACCTTTCGATCGGTTTGCCCTTTACTCTATGTCTAGATGATAACACTCCACTTTGAGAAATCAATCGGCTTAAAAATCATGAGAGATGGATCACAGTTAGTCTGCATAATTAATAACGTATATTTATTTTTTATCTCAAATCTTGCCTGTGAATATTGCGGACAAGCCTCTATATTAGCGCGTCATATCTATGATTAATATGTAATGTAGTAGATGTATATTTATGTGTGGGCTGCCAATGATTTGATTAGCTGATTACCTGATTACCTGATTACCTGATTACCTCTTTAGGGGGTGATTCATGAAGTGGTTGATAACTATTGTCAAAAATAGATAGGTTATCTTTGTTGTGTTTTTGTTGGAGTTTTGTGTGCGACTTTAAATTCATAGTCTGACAATATTACAATAGATGTCCTTTATATGAACTTTATTTATTTCACGATCTCGCTTTATGTTTTATTGCTGCCTTAACTCATTGTTTTTTATGTGTTTATAAAAAAATTTATACAAATCAAAATGTATTTGATGTGCATCAAACGAGTCGTTAATTTGTTCGTCAAGCAAAAGCGGAATGCGGCTTTCTGCACAGACAACAAGGACGTATGTAGTTGTGCAGTTGAGGTGTAGCGGGAACTACTCCTGATGCGGTGTGCTGCTTTTGCTTATTTAAATAAACCTGAAGAGGCACAGTTTATTATTGGCATGACTTCTCATCGGCTTAATGAGAGACGAGCGCCAACAGTTGCTGTGCAGTATATCGCGGCATCACTTAATATCGTGACTCCAGCATGATTGGAGTGATGCAGTACAACACACGTTAATGTAGGTATAAACGAATGAAAGCTAATAAGATTCTGGTTGCTATGGGTGTTGGTTCCATGCTGCTGTGCGGCTCCGCTTTTGCTGCTGGTGGTGCCGGTTCCGGTAAAGTCACTTTTAACGGTGAAATCATCAACGCTCCTTGCTCTGTAGCCCCTGAGTCTGTTGACCAGGTAGTTGAAATGGGCCAGATCAGCACCAAAGAGCTGGCCAACGGTGGTGAGTCCAACTCCAAGCCGTTCAGCATCAAGCTGCTGAACTGTGAAATCTCCGACGCCGAAGATGCTGTCAAGGTGACTTTCAGCGGTGCCAAAGACCCGGTAGATTCCAGCCTGCTGGTGATCGGTGGTGGTGACGCCGCTGGTGCCGGTATCAAGATGACCGCTCCGGGTGGTGCTCCGATCGTGCTGGGTACTCCGACTTCAGCCTTTACCCTGGTTAATGGTGATAACGAACTGCCGTTCAGCGCCGTGCTGAAAGGCTATGCAAAACAAGACACCAACCCGCTGAAAGCCGGTGCTTTCACTGCAGTGACCAACTTTACTCTCTCCTACGAGTAATAGAGTGCCTTAACGTGTGACAAGGGTTGTGGTGGTGCGAGCCACCACAACTTCACACATTCTGTTTCCTCACATCGAACCCTAATCATGAAAACTTCAATGATGGCGGCCATGGTGCTGCAGCTGGTGATGATGGCGGGATCAGTCCACGCCAACGAACTCACGGATGGACTAGCCGAATCGGGCTGTACGCTGAAGGTGCTGCGCAGCATTCCGCTGCAGGCTCAGCAACCGGGTACGTTGAAAATCAGCGGTTGTCAGGTTGACGGGGCGACGGTGGCATCACTGCCTTTTATTTCCATGTCCGTGCGTGGTGCCATGAGCGATGAGCTGGGCATTCTCAATAACGGCCAATATCACAAGGTATCCGGTGAGCGCTTTATTGTCTCGGATATCGTCAACAGTGATCTGGAATTCAATTTGGGGCTCATCAGCAGTCAGCTGTTTTTTCCGGACAGTACGACGCTGTTAGAACTCAATTATATGTAAGCAAACCAATTGCTTAGTGTAGATACCTCATTACGTGAGACCTTTATGCAATTCCTAGAGTGAAAATATGAGCGTTTCAACATCAGACTCTGTGAGAAAAAAACATTATTCAAAAATGGCTTTTATGCTATGCGTGCCCGGCCTGATGGCGGTGGCAAATCACGCATGGGCAGAAACGGAGTTTAATATTGATGCGCTCGATCTGGATGAGCGGACCAAGATCGACCTCTCCCAGTTTGCCGACGAAGGCTACATCCTGCCCGGCGACTACTACCTCGAGATCGAGGTCAACAAGAACAAGCTGCCCCTGCAGAAAATCCCTTTCTACGAGAGCGATACTGGCAAGGGAAAGGGTGGGGTAGCCTGCCTGCCGCAAGACGTGATCCCCAAGCTGGCGCTGACCGACGAGGCCATCGCCAAGATCGATACTTGGCACGATGGTCAGTGTGCCAACCTGTTGGCGCTGGACGGCGTAGTGATCTCGAACGATATCGGTAACGGCTTGCTGCGCATTGCCATCCCTCAGGCGTGGATGAAGTACAGCGATCCCAACTGGATTCCGCCCGAGCAATGGGATGAAGGGATCCCGGGGATGATGCTGGATTACAACATCAATGCCCAGGTCAACGAAGGCGATGGTTACTCCAATCACAACATCAGCAGCTATGGTACGCTGGGGTTCAACTACGGCGCCTGGCGTCTGCGGGGTGACTATCAGGCCAGCTCTTACTGGGGTGATAATGAGCGGACGTCGACCGAGCTGAACCGTATCTATGCCTATCGTCCGCTGCCGAACATGGCCGCCAAGCTGACAGTAGGTGAGCAGCAGCTCAACTCCCAGTTAATCGATGGTTTCCGCTATACCGGCGTCAACCTGGCCAATGACGAGCGCATGCTGCCGCCTAGTCTGCAGGGTTATGCGCCGGAAGTGAGCGGTATTGCCAAGACCAACGCCAAGGTCACTATTTCCCAGTCCGGCCGGATCATCTATGAAACCAACGTGCCGGCGGGCCCGTTTCGCATCCAGGGGCTGGACAGCTCGGTGCGCGGCCGCCTTGATGTGCGGGTAGAGGAGCAAGATGGCAGTGTCAATTCGTTCCAGGTAGACACGGCAACCGTTCCCTACCTGACTCGCCCTGGCTATGTCCGATACAACCTGGCGGTTGGTGCACCTTCCGAACAGACGGATTCGGTGCACGATGTGCACGGCCCTGCCTTTGTGACCGGTGATTTCTCCTGGGGGGTGGCGAACTCCTGGTCGCTGTACGGCGGCAGCCTGATTGCGGGTGAATACAACTCCATGGGATTGGGTATCGGTCGTGATCTCTATGCCTTCGGCGCTATTTCCGCCGACCTGACCCAGTCCATCGCCAAGTTGCCGGGCCTGTCGACCAAGATTGGCCAGTCGGTACGGGTGAACTACGCCAAGCAGTTTGATGAATACAACAGCTCGATCACCTTCGCGGGTTATCGCTTCTCCCAACATGACTTCATGACCATGTCGCAGTTCCTCAATAACAAGGATCGGTTGGAGAACAACACTACGACCTCGAATGATGACTACAACACCTGGGGTGACAAGGAGCTCTACACCATCACCGCCAACAAGACCTTCTGGGCGGAGGATGCAGCCAAGGCGCTGACTGTTTATCTGGACTACACCCACAGAACCTACTGGGATCACGAGGCAGAGGATCGCTACGGCCTCACTATCAACAAGAACGTGAACATCGGCAGCTTCAAGGATGTTTCCGTCTATGTGTCGGCCTACAAGACCAAGACCGAGAACTACGAGGATGACAAGAGCGTCATGTTGACCCTCAGCGTGCCAATAGGGGACAGAAAGAGCGCGGGATACAGCGTACAGTCCTCCAACGGCAAGGTGACTCACCTGGCCACCTATCAGGACTACAGTCGACCGGATGATACCTATCAGTTGGGGGCGGGCGTGCAGAGCAATGGCCACGCCGTGGCGCGGGGTTACTACAACCACAACAGCGACATCGGAGCGGTCAGTCTCAATGCCTACAGCGTGCAGAGCGAATACACCTCGGTTGGTGCCAGCCTGCGTGGCGGTCTGACGGCGACCCAGCACGGTGCAGCCCTGCACCAGGCGACTCGTCGTGGCGGTACCCGTATGATGGTGGATACCGACAATACCTCCGGCATCTCTTTCAACAATGGCCGCGCCGTGACCAACCGCTTTGGCGTCGCGGTGATCAGCGACATGACCGACTATCGCAAGAGCGACACCCGGGTCGATGTGGATCAGCTGAGCGACGACATCGATGCGATGAATGCCATCAAGCAGGGGACCCTGACCGAGGGCGCAATTGGGTATAATGCTTTCGAAATTGCGGAAGGGTTCAAGCTGCTGGCCAATGTCAGACTACCCGATGGCTCAGTGCCGCCGTTTGGTGCCACCGTCGTCAAGGATTCCGGCCGTGTGCTCTCGGTGGTGGATGAAGATGGCCTGGTCTATCTGACCGGGGTGAAACCGAATGAAGCGTTTGAACTCTCCTGGGGCGGGGCCCGCCAGTGCAAGATAGTGGCGCCGCAACAAGTAACCGATCTGTCGATGAAGACTCTCACTTGCAAGTAATGGGATACCGATGAAAAAGCTGCTCTCTTATATCTGTCTGGCTGCGCTTGGCATGACCTCACTCAACGTCAGTGCCGCCATTGTGCTGGATCGTACTCGTGCCGTTTATCCGGGCGGCGCAAAGTCCATCAGCCTCAACATCAAGAACGAGAACCAGAAGCTGCCCTACTTGGCGCAGGCCTGGATTGAAGATGCCCAAGGCCAGAAGATCTCTTCTCCCTTCGTGGTGCTGCCGCCGGTACAGCGGGTGGATGCCAACCAGAAGTCCATCGTGCGCATCGCCAGTGTGCCGGCCATCGATAGCTTGCCCAAGGATCGCGAGTCCATCTACTACTTCAACCTGCGCGAGATCCCGCCCAAGAGCGAGAAGAGCAACGTGATGCAGATTGCCGTGCAGTCCAAGATCAAGCTGTTCTACCGCCCCGAGGCTATTCTGCCGGAGCGTGGAGCCGTCTGGCAGGATCAGGTGCTGATCACCAAGCAGGGCAAAGCCCTCAAGGTCAACAATCCGACCCCTTACTACATCACCTACGTGGGCCTAGGTCATCCACAGGGCAAGGAGCGGACCACTATCAAGGGTTTCTCCGCCTTTATGGTTTCTCCCAAGTCAGAGCTGACGGTCACTATCCCGGAAACCCTGGGCAACGAATTTGTGATCAGCTATGTCAATGACTACGGCGGATATATGGATATCAAATACCAGTGCACAGGCAATGCCTGTAAAGCCGTGAAGAGCGAGTAAGCCTTATGCTACGTTCCATCTTCTGTTCAAGTCTTATGCTGTTGGCAGGAACGGCATTGGCAAATGGCTATGTGACGCCTAACCCAACCCATGATTACTATATATCGTTGGACAAGGCTGACATTCAAAACAGACCTGGTTTTACTACCAAGGCATTTGAGTGGAATTTGAGAGGGCAATACTCAGGTATCGTTACCTGCCCAGATAGAAGCATTCCGCAATCTCCAGTGTACTATAAAGCAACAATGACGGATGGCTTGCCTCAAGTTGGTGATGGTTTTGTAAAACTGAATGACTTTTTGGATATGAAAGTCGAAATTTGGATAGCCGGTTGGAAGAAAAAATTTGTTACAGCCCCATTTCCGAATGAAAGTAACGATTACCCAAATTACTCTTGTACTAAAGGGAAAGAGACAAGAATAAATAATTTCGAAAGTGGTAGCCGTGGAAAGGTAACTTTTCGCGTGAGAAAACAAATAATTAATGGTGTGCAAATATCAGATCGTCAAGTTGTAGAGATGTATGGTCGTCTAGGGGCTACAACTACAGACTTTAATAATTTGCCAATGTCTAGAATTACGATTACATCTGCAATTTTATATGTACCAGAAGAGTGTGTAATCAATGGCGGGCAAACTATCGAAGTCGAGTTTGGCGATTTACCTGGAACAGGATTGGATGGTAATAATTTTGAAAGAGCTGTGCCACTAACTTTCCAATGTAAGGGGGGCGCGTTTGAAGGTGATGCATTGAAAATAAACCTTGGTATCTCAGGACGACCAGCCTCATTCAGCCAGGATTATTTGAGAACAACCAGTGACAGCTATACGGGTAACAAGGTTATTCCCGATTTGGGAATAAAATTCAAGCAGCTGGATGGTTCACCGTTGCAGTTAAACAAATTCTATCCGGTTTCCATGCAGGGCAATATCGGTGATTGGGGCTTTATCGCTGCACCGGTAACCCCGACAGGTGCAGATATTCCGGCGGGCGATTTCTATGCGACAGCCACCATCGTTGCCGAGTTCCAGTGAGGAGTTGTCATATGTTGCGGACATTGTGGATAGGTTTGGCGCTTTGCCCGATGCTGGCCGTGACGGCGGCCCCTCGTGCTGGCGATGATCTGGAGTTGCTGGGCAATACAGTCAATCTCCATGGCCGGATCATCGACCAACCCTGTGTGGTTTCCCCTGAATCCCTTGATCAGGAGGTCGCGATGGGGGTAGTTGATGTGAAGGAACTCTATGCCAACGGAGTCGCGGAGCTAGTGCCGTTCTCCATTCGTCTGACCAATTGCAAGCCGGGTATTTTCCGCATGGCCAAGGTGACCTTTACTGGCTCGCAGGATCCCGAACTAAGCGGCGGATTGGCATTCACGGCTGGGATTGCCAGGGGGGCAGGCATCCGCCTGTATGACGTGGCTCAATCACCTCTGAATTTGGGTAGTGCCTCCCGCGGCTATCTGCTAGGTGGTGCGGCAGATAATGAGCTTCAATTTTTTGCTAGGGTTGAAGGACATCCTGCTGCATTGACCGCCAAAAACATCCAGCCTGGCGACTATTCTGCCGTCGCCAATTTCATCGTTGCTTATGAATAAACTCAGAAGTCATTGCGCTGGATGACTTTTGTATTGCCATGGCTGGGCCAGGTGATGACGCCACCTAGATAATTGGAAAGGTAAATACCTCCAGGCAATTGAATGAACTTGGCTTTTTGTTTGGGGGGAGTTAGCGCCGCGACCAGAGTGGCGACCATAGCGTTATTGGTCAGCGCCTGCTGGTCAATGAAATTGACAATAGTATTTTTTATCTCGACCGAAATATCGCCATTATCCCGCTCCAGATCCCCAACAGAATCCAGATTGAACAGCGTCTTTCCCTGATTGTCAGTGGCTATCACGGTAGCCACTACTATTTCTCTGTTCATGGTCACAATATATTTACTCTTTCTGGTCATTTCTACCCAGTTGTCTGGTGCCTGACAATCTCTGTGATATCTGACTGTAGTTTCTTGATTATTGTAATAGTTGTTGGAAACATTATTTCCCTGCTGGTTCATGGTTGTGATAACGCATTGAACTTCTTCGGCCACCGGGTGACCGCTACGCAACAGGAAGATATTTTCGGATAATTTCCTGCTGCTATTGTTGATGGAAAAATAGCTGATGGCTTCTTTTCCAACCAGAATTGAAATCTGCTCATCAGCCTTACGTGAAACAGGCTTTATCAAGTGCGTCAGCGAATCTATTTTCACATTCAGTGCTTTTTCCGTCTCGCTGGTCATATAGAGAGAAATCTGACCTAAATTGATAGTGCGTAGTGTATTTGCTGTCGCATAGTTATAAATGACGAGGGCTAGTGAAGTCAGCGAGACCAGCAGCAATGCAAACAGCAAAATACGCTTTGGGCTGAAATATCGGTCATATTTTCGGCGAGTATATTGCCGTCTGGCTTGAGGTGCAGGGGAAGGCGTCGGTGCTTGAATTTCTTCCGCTGGTGCTGGTTCTTCACTTTCCCCTGCGAGCTCAATCGGAGCACAAAACATATAGCCAACCCGTGGAATGGTATCGATCGCATCCATTAAGCCGAAGGATTCCAGCTTTCTTCTCAACGAGAGTATCTGCCGGTTCAAATTGGTATCGGTATTGTCCTGATTTGGCCACAAGGCATCCTGCAGTTTGCTTCTTGGAATGACAGTGCCTGCCTCATCACACAGCATTTCGAGTAGCTCGGCTTCCTTGTTGCTGAGCTTGATGTCCTTGTCCCCTTTCGAGATTCGGAATATTGCAGCGGAGAAAAAGATATCCTCTGCAATTTTATAAATTCTGTTACTCATGTGTGACTCGTCTTACTGCCAAGGAGAGCATTTTACCACCACGCAGTCTTTGTTCAAATAATGATAAATCGTCAATTTCTTTTATTATCATATGGTTAGCTTTCCTACTAAATGCATGGTGGAGGGTATGGTACTACAGCCAATTAATTTGGTTCAAAAAATGTGCAAAAAAAAGGCCGTTTATGTAATCGTTCTCACTTATTCAGAGTGAGGAGGAGGATTTTGATACCACCAGCATTTTATTTTGAGTCATATGTGTATTTGGATGGCTCCACGGTGTCAGTTTTTGTCGCATGAATAATTATTGCAACCTAATGATATTCTGAAATTGTTTTCGCTGTGGCTTGAGATTGCCGCCAAGATCGGGCCAGGGGAGCCAGTGGTCGGGCACCATAAAGCCGGGCAGGGTGGCACGGATCCAGGCAGCCAGTTCGGAGTCGGGAACCGGCTCGCCGTGCCAGTCGATAAAGGCGGCGGGGCGTTGCCCCCACTCGTCGCTCGGTACCGGCACCACCAGCGCCTGGGCGACAGCGGGATGATCTACCAGTCGCTGCTCTATGGTTTCGGGCTGGATGTTTTCGCCACCCGAGATAAAGAGGTTATCGAGCCGTCCCTCTACCAGCAGCTCCCCTGCCGCAGTGAACCTCCCCTTGTCGCGAGTATGAAACCAGCCTTCGCCATCGAGGGGCAGATCCAGCTCGCCAGCCCGGTAGTAACCGGCAAACAGGGTGGCGCCGCGCACGCAGATCTCCTGCTCCCTGATGCACACTTCCCGTCCCGGTAGCGGTTTGCCAACTACGCCTGCATCGCCGGGGATAGCAGTGCAGACCTGACTGCCCATCTCGGAGAGACCATAACTCACCTTGGGTTCGAGCCCCATGGCGCAGAGGCGGCTCACCAGCGGTTGCGGGATGGCGGCGCCACCGAGCAGCAGCTCGCGCAATCGGGTGCGAGCGGGATCAAAACCCTCTGCCAGCAGGCGCCAGAGTTGGGTCGGCACCAGAGACAAGTGAGTGATGGGTTGGCACTCCAGCCGCTCCTTGAGGGAGCGTTCACGTTGATCCAGCACCAGAGCTGCACCCGCCAGAAAGACCCGAAACAGGATGGCGTAGCCGCCTACATGGAACAGCGGCAGGGAGAGCAGCCAGCCGGACTTCTCATCGAGGGGAATGAGGGTGGCAGAGCCGTGTGCCGAGGCCAGGTGGTTGCAGAGCCGATGCACCACAGCTTTCGGCGTGCCGCTGGAGCCGGAGGTGAGGATCATATTGTTGAGCTGGGTCGATGCCAGCGGCCACGCTTCCTCGCTTGCCGGCAGTTCGTGCGTGAAGTCGAGGCACAAGGGTTGCCAGTTGCCTGCCGGGATCTCCCCTGCCGACCAGAAGGCATCGGCATCGAGTTGCACCGCCAGCTCGCGCTGCTTTTCGAGAGGAAAGGCGGGATTGAGCGGGCAGAACACCACGCCGCTGCGCACGCAGGCCCACGCCAGCAGCACATCTTCCAGCGCACCGCGCACCACTGCAGCCAGATGATCGCCACGGCGCACTCCGGCTTGTTCCAGCTGTTGGCACAGGCTGTTGATGCGGGCATCGAGCTGGCGGTAACTGAGAGGTGAGGCGATGTGGATGGCAATGCGGTTCGGGGCTGTGATTGCCCGGTGTCGTACCGGGCAAGGTGTCTGTTCGGATGAGCGGGAGGGGTCAATCACGGTAATACAGTTGCTCCAGTCGGCTCAGATCCGGTTTGCCATCTTCCCCCAGCAGGTTGCCTGCCATCCAGCGGCGGGTATCCAGACCCGGCGCCTGTTCGGGAGCCCATTCGCCCGCCAGATGAAAGAGCTGGTTCAGGCCCAGATCCGATTCGAAGCAGGAGGAGATGACCACCTTGAGCCGCAGTTCGCGGGCGCGGGCGATCAGCGCTTCGCAGTTGGCGAGTGAACCGAGCAGGGTAGGCTTGAGCACCAGCGCGCGCAGTTGCGGGATCGGCTCCCACGGCTTGCCTTGTGCCAGCAGTTCGTCCAGCGCCACCGGCATGCCGGTGCGGTTGGCGACAAAGGCGATGTCGGCAAAGTCAGCGCAGGGGTCTTCCAGATACTCGATGCGATTCGGGTCGAGGTGGCCGCAGAAGGTCCACGCCTCCTCGCGAGTCCAGCCCTGGTTGGCATCCAGCACCAGCTTGAGGGAGGGGATGCGGTCGCATAGCAGGCGGATCAGCGCCAGCTCGTCACGCATCGGGTAGCGCGCCACCTTCAGCTTGGCCTTGCCAGGCGTGCGGTGCAGCCACTCTTTCCAGTTGCGCAGCAGCTCCTGGGGGGAACCTTGAATGAGGGGATAGGGCTCCGGCAGCGGGTTGCGCTGCTCGGGCCATGTCCGGCGCGCGCAGTCGAGGCCAAATTGCACCGACGGCTGCACGGGGTTCGGGGTGTCGCCAGCGGCCAAGGCTGCCAGCGTGGCAAGGGCTTCTGCCTCTGCCTGTTGCAGGCTCTCTTTCGAGAAGCCGGGCAGGGGGGCAATTTCCCCCCAGCCGTCGTTGATGCGCACCAACAGCCCCTCTCGCGCCACCTCCACCTTGCCGTGAAAGGTCAGTGGCTGGGTAAAAGGCAGTTGATAGCGATACAGGGCGAGTGTCATCAGGGGTTCCGCTTGTATTTGGAGAAGTCGGGGCGACGCTTTTCGTTGAAGGCGTTGCGGCCTTCCTGACCCTCTTCGGTCATGTAGAACAGCATGGTGGCATTGCCCGCCAGCTCCTGCAAGCCCGCCTGACCATCACAGTCAGCGTTGAGGGCGGCTTTCAGGCAGCGCAGCGCCATCGGGCTGTTTTGCAGCATTTCACGGCACCAGCGCACGGTTTCGCGCTCCAGTTCCGCCAGCGGCACGACAGTGTTGACCAGACCCATGTCGAGGGCTTGCTGAGCATCGTACATGCGGCAGAGGAACCAGATTTCGCGGGCCTTTTTCTGGCCGACGATGCGAGCCATGTAGGAAGCACCCCAACCGCCATCGAAGGAGCCCACTTTCGGGCCGGTCTGGCCAAACTGGGCGTTGTCGGCGGCGATGGTCAGGTCACACATCATGTGCAGCACGTGGCCGCCCCCGACTGCGTAGCCCGCTACCATGGCAACCACAGGTTTCGGGCAGGTGCGGATGTCGCGCTGGAAGTCGAGCACGTTGAGGTGGTGAGTCCCCTCGTCATCGCGATATCCACCGTAGTCGCCACGGATCTTCTGGTCGCCGCCGGCGCAGAAGGCTTTCTCACCAAAACCAGTCAGGATGATAGTGCCGATCTGATCGTCATAACGGGCATCGGCCAGCGCCTGCAGCATCTCTTTGACGGTACGGGGGCGGAAGGCGTTGCGCACCTGGGGACGGTTGATGGTGATCTTGGCAATGCCATCGTTGGACTTGTGATAGAGGATGTCCTCGTAACCGGCGGAGCAATCCTGCCACTCAACCGGAGCGTACAGTTCCGCTTCCGTCATTGCTTCAATCATGTTTTTTTCCTTCTGATCTGGGAGAGTGCAGTTGAGCACCGAGTTGACCACTGAGTTGAGCAATCCCGGCATGTTGAACAGGTGCATACAGTTCAGCTTCCGTCATTGCTTCAATCATGACTCGTCTCTTCTTGTTGGTTGACCCACTCCGCGAGGAGTCGGGCAAAGTTATCAGGCTGATGGGCGTGCAGATTATGGCCGCCATCCAGCACCAAGTGGTTGATTCTGCGATCCTGGTTCGCCAGCTGGCAAGCCAGCTGATGGAATTTGTGATCCCGCTTGCCACTCACATAAGTAACCGGCAGCTGGCTCGCCATGAGCCAGGGGACGAGATCCGGCTGCTTGCCTAGCGAGGTGGCGCGCAGCATGGTGGCGATGCCCTGACCGTCGTTGCCAAGGCGGCGGGCGATCTGGCGGGCCCGGGCCGCATCGTCAAGATCGGCAAACACCCCTTGCAGGTACCAGTCAGCCAGCACGTCAGCCAGGGGCTCCTGCTCGAAGCGCCGCGCCCACTGTTCATCGTGCTGGATGCGGGCGGCCCGTTCACAGGCCGGTAACCCCGGGTTGCAGTTCTCCAGCAGCAGCCCCTGCAGCCCGGCGGGCTCGCGGCTGGCGTGATAGAGGGCCAGTCTCCCCCCCAGCGAGTAACCCGCCAGCAGATAGCGTTCAATGTTGCGGCTGGCCAGCTCGGCAACAAGCCACTGGTGGCTCTGTTCAAAGTCGCTGATGTTGAGAGCGCTATGCTGGCCGTGACCCGGCAGATCGAGGGCGATGCAGCGGATGGCGGGCAGCCGGTCGATCACCGGTTGCCAGTCGCCGCTATCCCCCAGCAGGCCGTGCAGCAGCACCAGCGGCACATTGGCATCTTTATTTGCCACGGATGGCGGCCCCCAGCGCCTTGAGATCATCGGCCACCTGCTCGCTCGGTACCCGGATCTCGATCAAGGTAACGCCATGTTTGAGGGCTGCGCTGTAATCGCGTTCGAACTCGGGCAGGGTGGTCGGCGCCCGATAGGCGAGACCAAACATGGCTGCGGCATGTTCAAAGCTGAGACCGTGGGGCAGCCGGTAGTAGCTCTCCAGCAGCTCCCCTTCGGTGGGCACCGGCAACATACGAAAAATGCTGCCGCCATCGTTGTTGAGCAGGATCACCACCAGCGGTCGGCTCGCCTTGCTGAGCAGGGCGAGGCTATTGAGATCGTGCAGGGCGCTGAGATCCCCAAGCAGCAGGGTGGTGGGCTCATCACTGCCCGGCTCTATCGATTGGGCAAACCCGTAGGCGGTGGCGATCAGGCCATCGATGCCGGAGGCGCCACGGTTGGTCATCACCCGGCTCGGCCCCTTGCCCGTTTCGCCGAGCATATCCATCAGTCGGGCTGGCATGCTGTTGCCGACAAACAGCTGTCCTTCGATAAGGGAATTGAGGCGATGGCAGACCCCAAGCTCGGAGAAGTGCTCGCAGGCAGCGGCGATCTGCTGGCTGGCGTTATGTTGCAGCTCGGGCAATGTGTGCCAAGGGCCCTGGGTAGTAACCGGATGGGCCGCAGCAAAGGCGCTGGCACTGCAGAGCAGCCGGTTGCGCAGCCGGTAGTCGGGATCGAGCCGCGCCGGTTGCGGATCCACCAGCCAGTAATCCTGCCATGAATGCTGTTTGATGAACTGGCCAAGCCGCTTGGAGACAAGCCGCGCGCCAAATTGCAGCAGCACCTCGGCGCGTCCCAGTTCGGCGACGAATTCAGGGGCGTTGAGCGCCATATCCATGTGGATGAGGTTGCGGCTATCGAAGCGGATCTGGCTCTGCAGATCTGCCAGCAGCGGCCAGCCGAGTTGCTCCGCCAGCGCGGCGGCGGCCTGTGCCTGCTTCGGGTCGGTAATGCGGCCAGCTACAACGATGCCGCGCTGTTGCCGAAAGGTTTCCCACTCCGCCTGAGGTGGGCAGGTCGGCTCGTTTTGCTGCCACGGGCTCCATGGCTTGTGCGAGCCGAGCCAGTCACCGAGGGGGGCCAGATAGTCGGAGAAATCCTGATAGTGCTCCCTCGGGTAGAGGGGCTCGGGGTACATGCAGTTGAAGTGCACCACCCCGGGGGTGAGCGCCTGTTTGGCCAGCGCCTGATCCACCGAGCTCAGCACAAACGCCGCCGGAATGGTCGGGGTGGGGCTCGGCAGGTTCTGCTGATAGACGGGGTAGTGGCCGAAGATCCCCTGCTGGTCGATCGCCTGATTGGCGCCGTTGTCGATCAGTTCGTGAGGACGATCGGCGGAGAGAATAATCAGCGGCACGCCGGTGAGCTGGGCCTCAGCCACTGCGGGCCAGAGGTTGGCCACCGCGGTGCCCGAGGTCATGATCACCGCCACCGGCCGGTTGCTCCCCTTGGCCAGCCCCAGCGCCATAAAGCCGAGGCCGCGCTCGTCAAAATGCTGATGGCGGCGAAAACCGGTATGGGCGGCTGCCGCCATGGTCAGCGGCGCGGAGCGGGAGCCGGGGGCCAGCGCGATGTCGCGCACCCCGAGGCGAAAGAGCTCCTCCAGCAAGAGGGAGGACCAGACGTGGTTGAAGGTGGCGTGCTGGCTCGAAAACGGGGGGCAGGCAAACTCTTCGCTGGCAGGCTCTTTACGGGTGGGCATAGGGGCTCTCGTAGCGTGAAAAGGGTGAGTGACTATCCCAGCAGGGAGAGCACATTGGCGATCTTGTTGTCGAGTTCGGCCCACTCGGCGACAGGCTCGGAACCGGCGACAATGCCGGCACCGGCAAACAGGGTGACGCTGCCCGGCTGAATGCGGGCGCTGCGAATGGCGACCGAGAACTCGGACGTCTCCCGACTCAGCATGCCGCAGGCTCCGGCGTACCAGCCCCGATCGTAGGGTTCGAACTCGCGGATAAAGGCGAGCGCTGCCTCGCGCGGAGCGCCGCCCACAGCAGGAGTTGGGTGGAGGGCGTCGAGCAGCTGCCAGTCGCAGACTCCGGGCTTGAGCTCGGCTTCGATATCGCACTTGAGATGCTGCAGCAGCCGCAGTTTGAGAATGCGCGGCTCGGTCAGGGTGGCATCGTGGGTCAGTGGCGCCAGACGGCTGAGGATGTCGGCGTGTACCAGCCGGTTCTCCAGCCGGTTCTTGCTGTCGGCCAGCAGCTCGGCGGCCAGTTGGGCATCCACCTCTTCATCGCCGGAGCGGCGAATGGTGCCCGCCAGCGCCTCGGTAAAGAGGTGGCGATCTTCCCGGCGGTAGAGCCGCTCGGGAGAACAGGCGATAAAGGCCTGCTCGGGGGAGAATTGAAAACCGAAGTGGAAGCAGTCCTGGGCGTGGCGGGCCCACTGGTCGAGCATGGCCCAGGGATTGATATCCGCATCATGGTTCGGACTGGTCAGCACGCTCTCCCGCGATAGCACCACCTTGGGAGTGTGGGCCTGAAAATCGGGGGTGGTGACGCGCTCCACCAGCGTCTGCCACTGGGCGGGGCCGGGGCAATCCTGTCGCTGCCAGGGCTGCTTTTGCAGGGCGGGCAGCGGAGCTTCCGGGTGCAGGGCATCGAGGGCGGCTTCGGCCGCCTGAAGTTCGGCCTCGAGATTGTTTTCATCTAGCCAGAGGTTGAGGCAGAGACTGACGCACTCGCCACGGCGCACCAGCTCGATGCGGGGTAGCACGAAACGGCAGGGGCCAAACCCTTGCCAGCCGGACTGGGCCGGATCGAACGCCAGTCCGCCATAGTAGCGAGGGCTGTCGTCATGATGCTGGTTGGCTGTGTTAGTGCACACCTGCTTGATGGCGTGCGGTTCGGTCAGTTCATGGATGGCGCCCAGCGCGACATACTCGGGACGAGCCTCTCCACGGGCCTGCCAGTAGATGCGGGGATAGAGGGTTTGCGCCGCGAGCCAGCCCAGAAAGGAGCGGATTTCGATCGCCACTCGCAACCGTACGAAGCCGCTGACGTTGCTGTGACGCAGGGCGTCCAGTTGTTGCTTGATATGGGTCTGAGCCAACATGGATTCTTTTCTGAGCCGGGTAGTAACGAGCGATCCGGTAGCTGGATGCCGTAGGTTTATGCCAAAGGGCGATGATTTCCTATATATTATCTGCCCATTCGTCCATGTAAATCGCCCGCGGGAGCTTCACTCTCCGGGGCCAAGTATACCCAAATCCGGTTCGATAACCCTTAACACGATCAATATCCGATTGTTTGGCCATCACAAAATGACAAATACCTTCTCTGTTTGGTTGCTGGCGGCGCGTTTGCGAACATTGCCGCTCGCCTGCTCTTCCATCCTGCTGGGCTCGGGGCTGGCTGCCAGTCGTGGTGCCTTCGATGGCACCATCATGGCGCTCTCTCTGCTGACCGCCATCCTGCTGCAGATCCTCTCCAATCTGGCCAACGATTACGGCGATGCGGTCTCCGGCGCCGACAACGGTGAGCGGATCGGCCCGCAGCGGGCGGTGGTCTCCGGCCTCATCACTAAAAAGCAGATGTGCGTGGCGATGGGGCTGACCGCGCTGGCGGCGGTGGCCAGTGGCCTGCTGCTGCTCGGCTGCGCCTTCGGTGGCCAGTGGCTGCAGATTTTGGCATTTGTGGTGCTGGGTGGCGCGGCCATCGTTGCGGCGGTGACCTACACCGTCGGCAAGACCCCTTACGGCTATCGCGGGTTTGGCGATATCTCGGTGTTCCTCTTCTTTGGTCTGTTGGGGGTGCTCGGCTCCTACTACCTCTTTACCAAGACGCTGGAGTGGGATCTGCTGTTGCCTGCCACCGCCTGTGGCCTGCTGGCCACCGCCGTGCTCAATATAAACAATGTGCGCGACATCGAGACCGACGCCGCCAGTGGCAAGATCACTCTTGCGGTGCGCCTTGGCCGCAACCGCGCCATCGCTTATCACTGGGTGTTGCTGGGGGCGGCGCTGCTGGCAACCATCGCCTTTATCCTGATCCAGCCCGCCAGTTTCTGGCCGTGGATCTTTCTGCCCGCCATGAAGCCTCTTAGCGATGCGGCCAAGACCCTTCGCGAAAGCTACGATGGCGAGGTGCTGACCGGTGCCCTCAAGAAGACCGCCATCAGCGCCTTTCTGTTCAGCCTGCTGCTCTCCATCGGGTTGGCGCTCTCCTGACAGCTGGTCGCAGCGCGCCAAGGCGAATAATGAAAAGGGCTCCCGAGATGGGAGCCCTTTTGGGTTTTGGCCGGTTTAGCTGGCTCGAGCCACTTTGAGCGTGCGGCGGGAGAATAGCAGAGTATCCAGCAGCCAGATGGCGACCATGGAGGCGCCCACCAGCGGGAAGGCGATCCCCAGCAGGATCAGCAGGGCGATGGCACCGCGCATCGGCGGGAGTTTGGCGGGCAGCGGCGGCGCGGCGAGACGGCCCTGCGGGCGGCGGCACCACCAGATCCAGAGGCCACTCACGGCGCTGGTCAGCACCATCAGGCAGATAAGCAGCATGGCCAGCTGATGGGGCCAGCCGTAGAGCCTGCCCATGTGCAGCATGACGCCGCTCTCCACCGTTTTGGCGACCGGGCCGTAATCCTGCCAGCGCACATCGGCCAGCACCTTGCCGCTGTATTGATCGATATGCAGGGTGGCGTCGTTGCGCGGATCATCGGCAAAGATCGCGATGGTATAGACACCGGTGGCGCCGACCGGCGGGGTAATGCTGTAACCCGGTTGGACTCCCCGCTCATGGGCGATCTCGACCACCCGTTGCAGCGCAATGTGCTGGCTCGCCATCACCACTCCCTCGTGCTCGCCGTGGTTCATGGCACCATGATCGTGCGCTTCATCGACCGGCTGCGAACTGGGCATGGGGGTATTCTCCACCGCCCAGGGGACGGTCTGCTCATGGGCCTGATTCAGGGGGCGGGCCAGCGGTGCCGATTTGGGCACCTCGTTCCACATGGCGGCCGGGAAGCGGTTCCAGACCGCGGCGAACTGATCGCCCCAGAAGCCGGTCCAGGTCATGCCGCTCAGCAACAGCAGCAGCAGGAAACCGGCGCCCCAGAAGCCGACCACAGCGTGCAGATCGCGCCACCAGAGACGGCCACGCTGGCTGACTCTGGGCCAGAGAATACCGCCCACCCCGGGCCCCTTGCGTGGCCACCAGAGATAGAGTCCGCTCAACAGCAACACAATGCCCCAGCCAGCTGCCAGCTCGATCAGCCGATCTCCGGTGGTACCGAGCAGCAGGTCGGCGTGCAGGGAGCGAGCCACCGCTTGCAGATTCCACTTGTTATCCATGGTGCCGAGCAGGGCGCCGCTGGCGGGATCCATAAACAGAGTCAGCTCGCGATCCCCCTGATTGACGATGAACTGGGCGCTCTGATCGGGTGCGACAGGCGGCAGGTATTTACGCAGGCTGGCATCGGGCATGGTCATCATCGCCTTGGCCAGCAGCTGGTCGGCACTCAGGGTCTGGCTGGCGGGGGCGACCTTCATCAACTCGGGGTACATCAGGTTGTCGAGCTGGGGTTTGAACAGATAGACGATCCCGGTCAGCGACAGCAGGATCAGGAAAGGGGCGACAAAGAGACCGGCGTAGAAGTGCCAGCGCCAGATCCGTTGGTAATGACTCGAGTCCCTGTTTTTCATTGCACATCCTTGTTGGGGTGCCAAACCTTTCGGCTGGTGGAATGTTTGTGGCGGCGCGGATAATAGCAGTAACGTTTCGTTAACTGCAATCACACATCTTGAGACCGATTCAGTGCGGGATGTGGGTAACATGAGGTGCCGACGGTTTGCTGGATAGGATGATCACGCTTTGGGGAAAGCCTGTTTGCTGCTGGA
The DNA here is from genome assembly GCF_040907785.1 of Aeromonas sp. s8. Taxonomy (NCBI): domain Bacteria; kingdom Pseudomonadati; phylum Pseudomonadota; class Gammaproteobacteria; order Aeromonadales; family Aeromonadaceae; genus Aeromonas; species Aeromonas sp. s8. Next base: position 83,251 of record NZ_JBFOCL010000043.1, on the reverse strand, counting down.
CTTTTCCTTATAAATTATTACCTTGTGGTAACAATTTGCAGGCGATGGTGGTGGTAACGGAATGGGAGCAGTCATGCAGCCACATGGGCAATTTGACATGGAGTGCAGGGGCCAGATGCTGATCTGCCGCCCGAGTGGCCCCTTCAATCTGGCTGGTGCCATGGCCTATGAGGCGCGCTTTCGTCACGAACTGGCCGGTCTGATGGATGGCCCCTGGGGGATTGTCGAGGTCGCGACCGAGTTTGAAGCGGCCGGGCCCGAGGTGCTGGCCCGTTTTCGTCGCCAGTTTGGCTGGTGTGCCGAGAGTGGCTGTCAGTTTCTGGCGGTGGTTTTCGTAGGGGGCTTCAAGCGCTATCTGGCGGATAACATCTTCAAGGGATTGCCCTTTCGGGCGGTACGTTACTTCGAGCAGGAGGCAGCGGCCATCCAGTGGCTGGGGGAGCAGCTCAACACCGCTCCCTGTGAACCTGCGAGCGCTTGACCACCCTTATCCTGACTTGCCTTGGCTCAATCCAGCTTGATAAACCACTTGTCCCGCTCGTCAACGCAGTCGGGTTCACCCATTTCGAATTCGCGGCAGATCAGCGGCCGTACCTCGTAGATACGGCACATCATGGTGTTGCGGTCGAGGGCGGCGCACCAGCCATCGTCCAGCCGGCGCATGACCGGTATCTCGCCATCCCGTTCCAGTACATAACGGTCCGGCACGCCGGTATCGGTAAAGAGCATCACTTCGAGGCGGCAGCAGCAGGCTTCGCAGTTCTGGCAGCTCACATCGGTTTGGATTGCTTGGGTCATGGTGCCTGTCTTGCCGCATGGCGGCATCGGAGATATGAAACAGGCGCCTGTCAGGCGCCTGTGGTCTGGCTAACGGCTTGCAAAGAACCTTAGCCCAGTTTGCGGGCGCGGTAGCTGCGACCCTTGATCTTGCCTTCCTGCAACCGCTTGAGGGCGGTGCTCGCCACGCTGCGCTTCACGGCGACGTAGGAGTACTGCTCGGAGATCTGGATCTTGCCCACATCGGCACCGGCAATGCCGCCTTCTCCGGTCAGGGCGCCCAGAATGTCACCGGCCCGTACCTTGGTCTTGCGGCCTGCATCGATGGAGAGGGTCACCATCTGCGGGGCGATCGGCTTGATGTCGCGGCCGATGCTGTCGAGATCACCCAGCGGCATCGGAGCCTGCTGGTACTCTTCGATAAAGTTGACGCGCTGGGCCTCGTTCGGCTGATAGAGGCTCAGGGCCAGACCTTGCTGGCCGGCACGACCGGTACGGCCGATGCGGTGCACGTGCACTTCCGGATCATAGGTCAGCTCGTAGTTGATGACGGCGCCCAGCTCCTTGATGTCGAGACCGCGGGCCGCCACATCGGTGGCCACCAGAATAGTGGCGCTGCCGTTGGCAAAGCGCACCAGCACCTGATCCCGCTCGCGCTGTTCCAGATCGCCATTCAGCGCCAGCGCCGAGAAGCCCTTGGCGGCCAGATGGTCGGCCACGTCGTTACAGGCGCGCTTGGTGTTGCAGAACACCACGCAGGAGCTTGGCTGGTAGTGGCTCAGCAGCCAGGTGAGGGCGTCGAGGCGCTGACCGGCAGGCACTTCGTAGAGCTTCTGTTCGATGGCGCTCCCCTCGTGCAGAGACTCCACGCTCACCTCGACCGGATTGCGCTGCACGCCGCGGCTCATCTGGGCGATCCCTTCCGGATAGGTGGCAGAGAAGAGCAGGGTCTGGCGCTGCTGGGGGGCATAGCTGATGACCCGGTTGATATCTTCGCCAAAGCCCATGTCCAGCATGCGATCCGCTTCATCCAGCACCAGCGTCTTGAGGCCGGATAGCTCCAGCGTGCCTTGCTCCAGATGCTTGAGAATACGACCCGGGGTGCCGACGGCGATGTGGGCACCAAAGCTCAGGGTGGCGGACTGCGGTGCGGTCGGGGTGCCGCCGCACAGGGTGACCAGCTTGACGTTGGGCAGGGCGCGCGCCAGACGGCGGATCTCGGTGGCCACCTGATCCGCCAGTTCGCGGGTCGGACAGAGCACCAGCGCCTGCACTTCGAGGCGGTTGACGTTAAGCTTGGCCAGCAGGCCGAGGCCGAAGGCGGCGGTCTTGCCGCTGCCGGTTTTTGCCTTGGCAATCAGGTCTTTGCCATCGAGCACCAAGGGCAGGCTCTGGGCCTGGATCGGGGTCATCTGCAGGTAACCCAGGCTGGTGAGGTTCTCTTGCAGGGCGGGGGAGAGATTGAGGCTGCTAAATTCGCTGTTGTTCACAAAAGGACTCTATTTCGGAGAAAACGGGGATGCGCGAGCGCTAAGGCCGCGCATCATACCAGAATGTGGCACCGGATGTGGCGGATTTTTGAACGGCTGGTCACGAGGGGCCATGAAAGGTTCATTTGTTGCCAAACCGATCGCGGGCGAGCACTGACAATGAAATAAGGACTATTTTTCAAACACTCATCTAATTATTTATCGAGGATAAACGTTTTCTATTTTCGGTGTTTTAATATAATGATTGGGAAATATTCCACGAACAGTTACTGCGCCACAGGGAATGTTGCGAAAATGCTGATGAAATATTTTCAAAGAACATGAAAATGGCGCCAATCTTACTCAGTATGTTGTTTTTAAAAGAATTTATATTTCCATGTTGCGCGATTAATATCAGTTCATTGCACAATTAATTTAAAAACGTTTGTATTATCCTGCCTCCATAATATTGCGCGGGATTGTGATGGCTATCTGATTTTTAAATGTGCAAATGTCTATGATGGCGCCGGTCAAAAATTACAATTTACTCAGGTGCTACAGGTATGGAATACGTTCACTTTGTGCTCGGACTGGTGATGGTCCTTGCTCTCTCTCTGCTGGCGAACCGCCACAACTGGAAACAGATCAAGCTGCGTTATATCGGCCAACTGCTGGTGGTCGAACTGGCGCTGGCCTGGTTCATGCTGAACTCTGAAGTGGGTCTGGCGGTGGTGGGTGGCTTTGCCGCCGGCTTCACCAAGTTGATGGAGTTTGCCAAACAGGGTACCGACTTCGTGTTCGGTGGTCTGGTCAACGAAGGGGCCTTCTCCTTCTTCCTGATGGTGCTGATGCCCATCGTCTTCATCTCCGTGCTGATCGGTATTCTGCAGTACATCCGCCTGCTGCCGCTGGTGATCCGTGGCATAGGTACTGTGCTGGCCAAGATCAACGGCATGGGCAAGCTGGAGTCTTTCAACGCCATCAGCTCGATGATCGTCGGCCAGTCCGAGAACTTCATCGCCCTCAAGAACATCCTGCCGCACCTGAACGAGAAGCAGATGTACACCCTGGCTGCGACGGCCATGTCTACCGTCTCCATGTCCATCGTCGGTGCCTACATGCAGCTGATCGAGCCGCGCTATGTGGTTGCCGCGCTGGTGCTCAACATGTTCAGTACCTTCGTGGTGCTGTCGCTGATCAACCCCTACGAGCCGGATAACTCCGTGACCGACATCAAGGCCATTGCCGAAGGTGACGAGCACCACACGCCGAAGAAAGAGAACTTCTTCGAGATGCTGGGCGAGTACATCATGGCCGGTTTCACCGTTGCCGTGATCGTGGGTGCCATGCTGGTGGGCTTTATCGCCCTGATCGCTCTGATCAACTACCTGTTCGAGATGGCATTTGGCGTGAACTTCCAGTTCGTCATGGGTTACCTCTTCTACCCGATCGCCTGGATCCTGGGTATCCCGAGTGGTGAAGCGCTGCAAGCGGGCTCCATCATGGCGACCAAGCTGGTGACCAACGAGTTCGTGGCGATGATGGATCTGGGCAAGGTGGCTGCCGAGCTCTCTCCGCGTACCGTTGGCATCCTCTCCATCTTTATGGTCTCTTTCGCCAACTTCAGTTCCATCGGCATCATCGCCGGTGCGGTAAAAGCGCTGAACGAAGAGAAGGGCAACATGGTTTCCCGCTTCGGCCTGAAGCTGGTCTACGGTTCTACCCTGGTCAGCCTGCTCTCTGCGGTTATCGCTGGCATCATGATCTGATCCTCTGGCGGCACTCGCCACGGTTTGAGCCCCTGACTTTGTCAGGGGCTTTTTTGTTTCTGGCTTACAGCTGCCAGCCGCACCACCAGCCGGCAACAAGCAGGGTGAGGGTGCAAAAGCCGGTTTCGATGGCGCCGCCACTGCGCAGCGGCCAGCCCGGCAGGCGGTAACGGCGTTTGATGGGCCAGAAGAGCGGAATGCCCGCCGGGGTGAGCCAGTCCCCCAGCAGATGGCTGAGGTAGCCGACGATCAGGGCATCCTTGACCCCCATGGGCAGGGTGTCCGGCGGCAGGCTCTGGTTCAGCCCCCAGATAGCGGCGGCGACCGCCAGCAGGCTGTGGGTGAAGCCGCGATGGCCGAACAGCCGCGACAGAGGTTTCGAGATCCACGGCAGGCGCTGCCCCAGCACCGATTTGGGGTGGTCGAGGTCGGGCAACAGGGCGCTGGCCAGCGCGGCAGGGATGGTCTGCCACAGGCTGGCATCGGCCAGTGCTGGAGTGAGCTGCAGTTTGTGGGCGATCAGGGTGCAAGTAACGGAGAAGAGCAGGTGCCCTTGGGCGGTCATGATGATTACGGCGTGGACAAGATGGCGGCGCATCTTACCAGCCTGACGGTTGTGGTCAGCTCTTATTTTAAAAATCAGGATGTTACGGCGAAAAAGCGCCCATGTTGGGCGCCTTTAGGGTCTCTTTATAGCTTGCCTTTGACCAGCCACTTGTCGAGGGCGTTGGCGAAGCGCTGTTTGTCGGCGGCATTGAAGGGGGCCGGGCCGCCGGTCTGCACGCCGGCCGAGCGCAGCTCTTCCATAAAGTTGCGCATGCCGAGCCGTGCCTTGATGGTCTCGCGGGTGTAGATCTCGCCGCGAGGATTGAGCGCCTCGCCGCCGGCATCGATCACCCAGGAGGCGAGGGGGATGTCACCGGTGATCACCAGATCGCCGGGCTGAACCTGCTGAGCGATGACATGATCTGCCACATCGAATCCCTTCTCCACCTGCTGGGTTTTGATGAAAGGCGAGGGGGGCACCCGCAATCCCTGATTGGCCACCAGGGTGGTGACGACCTGGGCGCGGTGGGCGGCGCGGTAGAGGATCTCCTTGACCGGAATGGGACAGGCATCGGCATCAACCCAGATGGGCATGGCATGGTTTCCTGTAGTGAAAGCGGATAGAAAACGAGAGCGGCCATGTTAACACAAGCCTCCCCTTCCAGGCACGGGGCTGAGTCGGCCCCGCCTTTGGTGTAAGCTGGGGCCAGCACATGAAACGAGAAGGAGACGAGATGGATCGGGTGCCCAGTGAAGTGATTTATGCCCTGACCCTGGATGGCAAGGGTGGCATGGCGCCGCTGACGGCGGGAAGCGAAGTCCCGGCGGCGCATCCCGGCTGGCTGCATCTGGATTACGGCAATCCCGATTCGGCGCGCTGGCTGTTGCAGACCCCCTTGCTCAGCGAGGCGGCCAGGGAGTCGCTGCTCGGCCAGAGCAATCGTCCCAAGCTGGTGCGGATGGGGGAGACGGTGCTGCTGATCCTGCGCGGCATCAACCACAACAAGGATCACAGGCCCGAAGAGATGGTGGCGCTGCGCATCTTCATCACCCCGGATCTCATTATCAGCAGCCGTCGTCGTCCGCTGCTCTCCGAGCAGGATGTCTTCAACCAGCTCAAGCTGGGGGGCGGCGCCGATACCCCGGCCGACTGGCTGGTGGAGATCTGCGATGCCCTGACCGATCGGGCGGGGGAGTTTGTCGAGGAGCTGCACGACAAGATCCTCGATCTGGAGGAGATGGTGCTGATGCGCGACATGCCCGCCAATGGCCGCTTGGCGCTGATCCGTAAGCAGCTCATCATGATCCGTCGTTACCTCTCCCCCCAGCGGGATCTGGTGGCGCGGCTGGCCAACGAGAAGATCAGCTGGCTGGATGAGGATGACCGCCGTCGTCTGCTCGATATCGCCGATCGGCTGCGGCGCTGGCTCGACGACCTCGATGCCGGAGTAGCGCGCACCGCTGTGCTGGCAGACGAGATCAACAATCTGATGGCGGAGGCGACCAACCGCCGCGCCTACCAGATGTCGGTGATGGCGCTGCTCTTTTTGCCCGCCAGCTTCCTGACCGGTCTGTTTGGCATCAACCTCGGTGGTATCCCCGGGGCCGAGAATCCGACCGCCTTCTGGGTCTTCTGTGGTTCGCTGGTGGCGCTGGCAAGCGGGCTGGCTATCTGGCTCAAACATCGGCGCTGGTGGTAAGGAGGCATAACCCATGTGGCAATCAATTGGCCTGACCCTGCTGCTGTTGCTGGGGCATACCCTGATCCGGCGGCTTATTCACAAGAGTCTGCTGGCGCTCGGCCAGAGCAGGCAGGTGAGCGAGAACCGGGTGCTCTACGTGGCCCATGTGTTCCACTTCCTGCTCGGCTGCGCCACCCTGCTGGTGCTGGCCGGGGTGTGGGGGCTCGACTTCTCCCGACTGGTGGTGCTCGCCTCCTCCTTCTTTGCAGTATTGGGGGTCGCCATGGTGGCCCAGTGGTCGATCCTCTCCAACATCACCGCCAGCATCACCATCTTCTTCGCCTTCCCCTACAAGATTGGCGACCGGATCCGCATCCTCGACAAGGATGATTCGGTCACCGGCGTCATCACCGAGATCGGCCTCTTCTATGTGCGGGTGCGTGATGACAACGGCGATCTGGTCACCTATCCGGCCAACCTGATCCTGCAAAAGCCGGTCAGAAAGCTGGAGGGCAAGGTGGTGGAACCACTGCAACCGGAATAGAAAGCAACCGGAATAACAAAAAGGCTCCCTCGGGAGCCTTTTTACTGTGCGGTGGGTGGCGCTAGCGCTCGAAGAAGCGGTAGAGGTGCTCCACCTGAACCGGGCAGTCGGCCACCTGATGCAGATGTTCGCGGGCCTGCTCGACGGTGCCGAAACTGACCGGGCAGCCGAGGGTGTCGGTCAGCTCGTAGAGGGCGCCATCCTTGCCTCTGAATTCGATGAGCCAGCCGGGAATGGCCACATCGTGGAGTATTTCAGCCTCTTGCAGGATCTGTTGCTGATAGAGCTTACGAAGTTCACTGACTGTCATGATGCTCTCCTGTGGGGAATATCCAGCTCCAGTCTATGCCTGCCCTTTATATGCGGCAACGGGATCATCCCCGCAGGACCTCCCATGCCCAGCGGATGCGGATAAAGGTCTCTGCATTGCCGCCCCGATCCGGATGGTGCTGCAATGCCAGCTCCCGCCAGCGGCGGCGGATCGCCTCCTGACTCGCCCCTTCATTCAGTTCTAACAGAGCGAGCGCCTCGGCTTTGTGCCCCTCACCGTCATAAGCGCGCCAGAAGCGGTTGAGCAGGGCCTCAACTTCGGCACGATCGGTCTGCCAGAACACCTGCCAGTCGAGATAGTAGCTACGCAGATTTTCGCCAAGGGCAAAGCCGTGACTGGCCTCCGAGCTCCCGACCAGTGGTTCGAGCCGGATATCCAGGGTGCTGATCACCAGCCACCAACCCTCTTCATAAAGCTCGGCTTGCAACTGGTAGAGGGCGTTCATGATCAGGAAGTTGACCCGAAACAGCTGCAGCTGCTCATCGTCGGCCAGTACCGGAATTGCCCCCTGCTGGCGCAGAGCAGCCATCAGTTCATGCACCTTGTAGCTGCCCGCCGCCTGTTGCAATAGCACCAGTAGCGGGGCGACCAGCGGATTGTGGTTGGCGTCGCTCATTCGGCACCCTGCTCTCTGGGCGGTTGCAGGGCGATCAGCAGCTCACCCGCCTGCGGGGTGACGGGGCCGGTAACGATCTGGGGTTTGCCCTTGCCATCCATGATGAACAGCGGGATGGCGCCGGGATTGGCGGCCTGATACTGGGCCCAGTCGAACGCCTCGCTCAGGCGGGTCGCTTTGATCTGGCCACCCCGGCTCAGCAGGCCGCTCAGCCGGGCATAGTTGATGTCGGGGCCGAACAGGTTCTGGCGAGCGCGAAAGGTGGCGCTCTCCCGGTTGGCCTTGCCGTGTTGCTCGCTGGAGCGCAGGGAGTAGACCTGCTCCTCGCCGTAGAGGTGGGCAAAATGCAGCACCCCGAGGGCGTTGTTGTGGCGATTGGGGGAGAGCGCCAGCACGGTACTGATGCTGGTGAGCGGCAGGTGCAGCTCGGCATGTTCTGACTGGGGGTTGCCGAAGTAGCAGGGGAGGTTGCTCATCCGCGCCTGTTTGCAGAACTCCCAGGCGGGATCGCAGAGTTGCACCGGCACACCCTGATCCGCCAGCGCCCGGCCTATGGCTCGCGCCACCGAGTTGGCCCCTATGATGAGCCAGGTATTGGGGGCGCTCTGGCGCATCTTGAGCAGGCTGGCCAGCGGTGCCGAGGTGAGGCTCTGCAACACCACGGTAGAGATGATCACCGCAAATACCAGCGGCACCAGCTTGTCGGCATCAGGGATCTCGGCCTGATGCAGGCTGATGGCGAACGAGGCACTGACCGCCGCCGCGACTATGCCGCGCGGGGCGATCCAGCTTAGCAGGGCGCGAGCTCGCCAGGAGAGATCCGAGCCCCAGGTCGAGACCAGAATACAGAGCGGACGAGCTACGAATTGCACCACGCAGAGCAGCGCCAGCACCATGGGGCCGAGCTGCCAGAGCTGTGCCAGATCGAGGCGGGCCGCCAGCAGGATAAACAGGCTGGAGATAAGGATGACCGCGAGATCCTCCTTGAACGCCAGCACCTCCTCCAGATCCAGCCCCTCCTGATTGGCGAGCCAGATGCCGAACACGGTCACCGCCAGCAGACCGGACTCGTGGCTGAGCCAGTTGGAGAGGCTGAAGGTGACCAGCACCAGCGCCAGCACGCCGAATTTGTGCAGGCTGACCGGTAGCCAGTCCTTGCGAATGAGCAGAGTGGTGAGCCAGCCTGCCACCACCCCGATCAGGGAACCGACCAGCACTGTCTTGCCCAGCGCCAGCAGGGTATGGCTGATGAGATCTCCCTGACTGCCGAGGCGCACCGCCTCGAACACCAGCACCGCAAACAGGGCGCCGATGGGGTCGATGACGATCCCCTCCCAGCGCAGGATACGGTCCACCTCCCGGGTGGGGCGGATTACGTTGAGCATGGGGGCGATCACCGTCGGGCCCGTTACCACCAGTACCGCACCGAGCATGGTGGCAACCCGCCAGTCCAGCCCCAGCAGGAAGTAACCGGCGCTGCCGATGACGGCGAAACTGACCAGCATGCCGGTGGAGCAGAGATTGCGCACCACCTTGCCGATCCCCTTGAGCTCGGCCAGATGGAGGGTCAGCGCTCCCTCGAACAGGATGATGGCTACCGACAGGGAGACCAGCGGAAACAGCAGATCCCCGAGCAGGGCATCGGGGTCGAGCAGGCCGCTGACCGGACCCAGAGTCAGGCCGGTAAGAAGTAGAAACAGGATGGCGGGTACCCGCAGCGACCAGGCGAGCCATTGGGCCAGCACGGAGACCAGGGCGATCCCGGCCAGAGAGAGGGCAATCATGCAGACCTCGATTCAGGCAGTGAGTATGGAGCTAGTGTAGTGGCTAAGTTGGTCAGATTGACACCTGAAGGAGCGTGCATCATGGCCGGGATGGGGAGATGTGCGACAGTCGGCGTCATGGTGGCTGGCGGTGGTGTGAAGGGCGCCAGCCAGACGCCAACCGTGGTGATGGGGTGGCCTCGGGGCTGGATTAGATGGGGCTCTCCTTGTGGAGCTCGCCGACACAGTCGGCCAGCGCCAGTACCAGTGCGGAGCGCACCATCTGATCGAGCCGGTTGAGCTGCATCTGGTAGAAGGCCCAATCCTCTTCGCTGGCGGGGGGCTCCAGCTTCATCATGCCGCCCTGATTGACCCCGTGCAGGCGGTCGAGCAGATCGCGGATCGGCTTGTCGCTGAAGCGGTAATCCTTGGGGTCACGCACCAGAAAGTCGCGGATCTTGATATAGGCTTCGATATCCTGATAGCGCTCGAGTGAGATGAGGCCGAGGGCGAAGATGAGCTTGAGGCGCACCTCCAGCTGGCCGAGGGGGCCGCTCTGGTTGAGCAGGGGTTCGATGGCGTATTTGACGGCATACTCCTCCTGACGGAACGCGCGTCGCATCAGGGAGTCGACCGCCTCTTCCAGGATGGTCACGGCTTCGAGAAAGAAGCCGCGGGGGCCATCCTGCTCGTTCAGTCGTTCCAGTACTTCATCTTCCTGGTGTGTGGTCATAGGTGCATTGGGTCCAGCTGACAGGGAGAGAGTGGGCCTCTCTCCCGGTTTTTATCATATGGGGCACATTCCCTTGCCATTCAAGCGCTTGGCGCGCTATCAGTGGTGGCTGAATGCGCCGCAAGCAGGGTTATTACAGGGTTTCGTAACGGGCGACGATGGCGCGAACCACTTCGCTCTCTTCATCCAGTCCGGTGACGCGGGCCAGCGTTTTTGCCGGGCCAAGCTCCGCGAGCAGGGCTTGCAGCTCCACCGCCTGCGGATCATCGGCATTGCGATAGTGGAGCGCCGCGGCGATCCCTTCCTGCAACTGCTCGTTAGGCAGGCCGTACTCCAGAGTGCCCAGCAGCGGCTTCACCAGTCGATCCCCCGCCGCCAGCTTGCGCAGTGGCTGACGACCGACCCGGTCAATCTCGTCCACCAGATAGGGGTTGGCGAAGCGGGCCAGGATCTTCTCGATATAGGCGGCGTGCAGGCGCGGGTCGAAGCCGTAGCGTTTTACCAGCACGGCACCGCTCTCCTCCATGGCGCGGCGTACCTTGCTGCGGATCACCGGATCCTCGATCGCCTCGCGCACTGTGCGGTAGCCCCGCAGTTTGCCGAGGTAGGCGGTGACGATGTGGCCGGTGTTGAGGGTGAACAGCTTGCGCTCGACGAAGGCCATCAGGTTGTCGGTGGGCTCCATGCCCACCACCTGTGGCAGCTCTCCCTTGAACTGGGTCTGGTCGACGATCCACTCGCTGAAGCTCTCTACCGTCACTTCCAGCGGATCATCGTTGGCAGCCGCGGAGGGCGGCACGATGCGATCCACCGCCGAGTCGACGAAGCCGATACAGGATTCGAGCGTGGCATGATACGCGACCGGCAGGTACTTGAGTACCTCCCGCTTGAGGTGGCTGGTGCCGCGTACCATGTTTTCACAGGCGATGACGTTCAGCGGTGTCAGGTTGCCGGCATCGAAGCGAGCTTGCAGCCCCTTGGCCAGGGTGCTGGCAATCTTGTCCAGAATGTTGGGGCCGACGGCGGTGGTGACCAGATCGGCGGTGATGATGCGGGCGATCACCTCGTGACCGGCGGAACTGACCGCCGCCACGTTGCGCACCACGTCCAGCTTCTGATCCGCACCTACCACATGGACCTTGTACTCCTGGCGGTGGTTGAGCTGGTCGATCAGGGTGTCGTTGACGTCGGCGAAGGTGACCTGATGGCTGGCATCCGCCAGCACTTTGCCGATAAAGCCGCGACCGATGTTACCAGCACCAAAATGCAATGTTTTCATGATATTAACCTCTTGAACCAAAGACGATGAAAGATGATTACGCAGCCTGTTCGGCACCCAGCAGATCCAGGAAGGCCTGGGGATCCGTGGTGCTGGCCAGCCGGTCGATGAGACCGGGTTCATCCAGTGCATTGGTCAGGCGGGTTATCACCTGCATGTGTTCGTCGTTGCGGGCGGCGATACCGATCACCAGCCGCGCCACCTCATCGGCGGCTTCGCCAAAGGCGACCCCAGCCGGGTACTGGCAGATGACGATGCCGGTCCGCTTCACAAACTCCTTGGCGGCGATGGTGCCGTGGGGCACGGCGATGGACTCGCCGAGGTAAGTGGAGACCAGCTGTTCACGCTCCAGCATGGCGTTGACGTAGTCGGGCGCCACGTAGCCGCGCTCCGCCAGCAGTCGGCCTGCGGTCAGGATGGCAGCCTCCTTGCTGTCGGCTTTCAGTCCCAGATGCACGTCATGACGGCTCAGGGTAAAGACTTCGGCTGTCTGTGGCTCGTAGCTGTCGTCGTTGGCCGCTACCAGCAGTTGCGGGTTGGCGACGTCATCGTTGGCGGCGCGGCTCAGGCTCTGTACCAGCTCCTGATAGAGGCCGTTGTCGAGGAAGTTGGTCAGGGAAATATGGTGAGCGTTCGGCGCATGGCGACGGGCCCGCTCGGTCAAATCCTTGTGGGTGATGACCCAGTCCACCTGATCGTCGAGCTGATCGATGGCGCGGTTGGTGACGCTGATATCGAGCCCTGCGGCTTGCACCCGCTTGCGCAGCATGCCGGCGCCCATGGCGCTGGAGCCCATGCCCGCATCGCAGGCGACCACGATATTGCGTACCGCCATCAGTTCGCCGCCCGGCTTCTTGGCCGCTGCGGTTTCGGGTTTGCCTCCCTTCATGGCTTTCATCTTGCGAGTGGCTTCACCGAGGGCATCGGCCTCGTCAGCTTCCGGCTGCTGAGCGCGAACGAATACGGCAGCTACCAGGAAGGAGACCAGAGTTGCGCTGATGATGGAGAGGGCGACCCCGATCAGGGAGGCTTTCGGCGTCATCAACAGCACGGCGAAGATGGAGCCCGGTGAGGCGGGGGAGACCAGACCGGCGTTGAACAGGGTCAGGGTAAAGACCCCGGTCATGCCACCGGCGATCACCGCCAGAATGAGGCGTGGGTTCATCAGCACATACGGGAAGTAGATCTCGTGGATGCCGCCGAAGAAGTGAATGATTGAGGCGCCAGCCGCAGACTGCTTGGCCGCACCACGACCGAACACCATGTAGGCCAGCAGCACACCCATGCCCGGGCCCGGGTTCGCTTCAATCAGGAAGAAGATGGAGCTGCCGTGCTCGGTCGCCTGCTGGATCCCCAGCGGCGAGAAGATGCCGTGGTTGATGGCGTTGTTGAGGAACAGGATCTTGGCCGGTTCGACGAAGATGGAGGTGAGCGGCAGCATGTGGTTTTCCACCAGGAAGCCGACGCCACCGGCAAGCATGCCGGAGAGCACCTTGACGAAGGGGCCAATCACGAAGAAAGCGAGGATCGCCAGCAGCATGCCGATAAGCCCGGCGGAGAAGTTGTTGACCAGCATCTCGAAGCCGCTTTTGACGCGCCCGTCCATCGCCTTGTCGAAGCGCTTGATGGCCCAGCCACCGAGCGGGCCGACCATCATGGCGCCCATAAACATGGGGATATCGGTGCCCACGATGACACCCATGGTGGTGATGGCACCGACCACGCCGCCGCGCTCACCGCCCATTAGCTTGCCGCCGGTGTAGCCAATCAGCAGCGGCAGCAGGTAGGTGATCATGGGGCCGACCAGCTTGGCCAAGGTTTCATTGGGCAGCCAGCCGGTGGGGATGAAGAGGGCGGTGATAAAGCCCCAGGCGATAAAGGCGCCTATGTTGGGCATGACCATATTGGACAGGAAGCGTCCAAAATTCTGTATCTTGACTTTGGTATCCGGTGATAACATGTCGGGACCCCGTTTTAAGCCTGTTTGATTAAAAGTGGTAGTCGGGATGGCCGGTTTTGCCGAACCGCCATCCCGGTCGTCTAAGCAACTTCAATCTACCAGCTTGCGATCAAATTAGGCTGAAAACGGGGTGTCTTGTGATCCAGCTCTCAGATACCCCGTCATACCCCCTCCAGAACCAGTGACCTGTGTCACATTCACATGCTGTAATTCGGCTACATTTCGGTCTTTTCTGTTTTTCATGGTCATTTTTTGTGACTCAAATCACTAAATTTGTTTTGTGGCTCTCTTGTTGAATAGTGACTTTCATCACAAATTCAATTTTTGTATTCGAATGGGACAAATCACTTAATTACTCATCAGTGGGTAGTGACGATGGATCTATCGAAATACTCCATTGCTTACAAATGAATCAATAAATTTGTAACCTGCTTTCAGTTTTTACGGTCGGCGATGAGGTCTCTTTTGCGGCTGATTGATGGGAATGGGCGCCAACATGCAGGATGTTATCGAGCGGCAGACGTTCGGGGCGCTTGCTTGCCGCGCAGGGCTGACAGCAGATAAAAACAAACCGCCAGCAGGCGGTTTGTCGGTTTTGGCGATCAGGCTCCATTCGGAGGCTGCGGCTTAGTAGAAACCCGCATCCTCGGGGGAGGGGCGGGTCTTGAAGCGGCGATGGAGCCACATGTACTGCTCCGGTGCCTTGCGCACCGCGGCTTCAATCTCGCGGTTGGCGCGAGCCGCATCGACCATGTCATCCCCGCTCGGGTAGTCGGCGAGGGGCGCCCCGATATGGAGGGTGTAACCCTCGCTGGTGCGGATGTTGTAGCAGGGCAGAGTGACGGTGTTCTTCACCCGCGCCAGTGTGGCGGTGCCGGTGATGGTGGCGGCCTGCTCTACCGCGAAGTAAGGCACGAACACGCTGGCGTGGCTGCCGTAGTCATGATCCGGCGCGTACCAGAGGGCGTCGCCGTTGCGCAGAGCCTTGATCATCCCCTTCACGTCCATCCGATCCACCAGATATTTGTTGGAGGCACAGCGCCCGTGGTACTGGGCATACTCCAGCACCGGGTTGGTGTTGGGGCGATAGACCCCCACGCCGGGGCGCACCAGCCCGAAACAGCGGGCGTTGAGTTCCAGCGTCAGGAAGTGGCAGGAGAGCAGCAGCATGCCCTGACCTTTTTCCATGGCTGCGATGACGTGCTCTTCCCCTTCCACCTTCATCAGGTTGCGCATCCGCCAGTCTGGCCAGAACCAGGCGATCCCCACCTCGAACACGGCGCAGCCCACGCTCTCGAAGTTTGCCTTAAGCAGTTTCTCCCGCTCATCCCGGGTCAGCTCGGGCATCGCCAGCTCCAGATTGCGACGGGCAATCTTGACTCGGGACTTCAATATCCTGGCGGCGAGACGACCGAGCTGACGGCCCAGCCACATCTGGCTACGCCACGGCAGCAGGGTCAGCAGCCAGAGCAGGCCGAGGCCGAACCAGCTGGCCCAGTAACGGGGATGAAACAGGCGGGGCTCCAGGCGGGGAGCGTTGTCGTGGGCCATGGCTAATCTCTTGTTCGCAAACACAATCGGGGGATTCTAGCCGAAAAGGGGGGGCGGGGGCGAATGGCTGTGTGCTGGTCAGAGGGGTAGCCTGCGTCCGGTTAGCGTGACAGCGGCGGCAACTGCGGTCGGCTTTTTCTACACCGGATAAAAGAGTGTGATAAAATCGCCCGCTGATTTTTCAGGTTTTGAGAGTCGATACAGATGAAGATCACCCTGCCCGATTTTGAAAAAGCCCGCGTTCTGGTCGTTGGCGATGTCATGTTGGACCGTTACTGGCATGGCCCTACCGGTCGGATCTCCCCCGAGGCGCCGGTGCCCGTGGTCAAGGTTGAACACATTGAGGAGCGTCCCGGTGGCGCGGCCAACGTGGCCCTCAACTCCGCCGCCCTTGGCGCTCACGCTGTGCTACTTGGCCTGACCGGTCAGGACGAGGCTGCCGATGCCTTGGCTGGCCAGATGGCTGGCGTCAAGGTGGCCTGTGATTTCGTTCGTCTGGCCGACTTCCCGACCATCACCAAGCTGCGGGTGCTGTCCCGCAACCAGCAGCTGCTGCGTCTGGACTTTGAAGAGCCCTTCCACTCCGTCGATGCCACCCTGCTGATGAGCAAGGTCGAGCAGGCGCTGCCTAATAGCGACGTGATGATCCTCTCCGACTATGGCAAGGGTGCTCTCAACGACGTGCCAGGCATGATCCAGCGCGCCCGAGCCGCCGGTATTCCGGTGCTGGTCGACCCCAAGGGGACCGACTTCGAGAAGTATCGCGGTGCCACCCTGCTGACCCCCAACATGTCCGAGTTCGAGGCTGTGGTAGGCAAGGTGAAGAGCGAAGAGGAGCTGGTCGCCAAGGGGCTGGATCTGGTCAAGCGTTTCGAGCTGGATGCCCTGCTGGTCACCCGTTCCGAGAACGGCATGACCCTGATCCGCGAAGGTCAGCCGGAGTTGCATCTGCCGGCTCAGGCCCACGAGGTTTATGATGTGACCGGTGCCGGTGATACCGTGATTTCGACCCTGGCTACCTCGCTGGCGGCAGGCAAGAGCCTGGACGAAGCTTGTGCGCTGGCCAATACCGCAGCCGGTATCGTGGTCGGCAAGCTGGGTACCTCTACCGTCAGTCCGGTCGAGCTGGCCAACGCCCTCTATACCGAGCAGGAGACCGGCTTCGGCGTCATGTCCGAAGCCCAGCTGAAAGTGGCGGTTCGTGCCGCCCGTCTGCGCGGCGAGAAGGTAGTGATGACCAACGGTTGCTTCGACATCCTGCATGCCGGTCACGTCTCCTATCTGGCCAACGCCGGCAAGCTGGGGGATCGCCTGATCGTGGCGGTCAATACCGACGAATCGGTTCGCCGTCTGAAAGGGCCGGGTCGTCCGGTCAACCCGACCGAGCGCCGCATGGCCGTACTGGCTGCGCTGGGCGCGGTGGACTGGGTGGTGCCCTTCTCCGAGGATACCCCGCAGCGTCTGATTGCCGAGATCCTGCCGGATCTGCTGGTCAAGGGCGGCGACTACAAGCCGGAAGATATCGCCGGTTACGCCGAGGTGACCGCCAATGGCGGCGAGGTGCGCGTTCTCAACTTCGAGGATGGCTGCTCCACCACCGACATCATCAAGACGATCCGCGAGCGCGGCTAACGCGCCGCTGGCCCCGCAATCTGGCGGGGCTCATTATCGGCGGTAGCAAGCCGACAGAAATACGGATAACAAAAAGGCGACCTTGCGGTCGCCTTTTTCATGTCCGATAGCGGCTATCAGCTTTTGGCTTTTGCCGTGGCAGGCATCAGACCCTGGTTTACTTCCACCAGATCCTGCGCTTCCAGAATACCGGCAGCCTGTTTCAGGCTCAGGATATTGAGAATGTAGTTGTAACGGGCTTCGGAGAGCTTCTGCTTGGCCTCGTACAGCTTGCGAGTGGAGTCCAGCACGTCGACGATGGTACGGGTACCCACTTCGTAACCGGCTTCGGTCGCCTTCAGGGCGCTGTCGGCGGAGACCACAGACTGGCTGTAGGCGCGCACCGAGCCGATGCTGGCGTTCACGTTGTTGTAGGAGGAGCGCACTGTGCTCTGCACCGAGCGGAAGTTCTTCTCAAGCAGTTCGCTGGCCGCTACGTAGTTGTATTGAGCCTGCTTCACCTTGGAGCTGGTGGCGCCACCGCTGTAGATGGGCAGCTTGAAGGTCAGACCGATATTGGCCTGATTGTCATTGCCGCCCGGCATGCTATCCAGCTTGTAATCGGTATTGCTGGTTTGCAGTCCGGCATCCAGATCCAGCGTCGGCTCATGGCCGGTCTTGGCCAGATCGATCTGCTCCTTGGCAATGTCCTTGCTGATGCGGGCACTGTGCAGTTGCAGGTTCTTGTCCAGCGCCAGCTCCAGCCACTTGTCGGAGCCGAAGGCGGTCTTCTGTGGGCTGAAACGATCTGTGTTCAGCACGTCCAGATTGCGATGATCGATACCGGTCAGCTCGCGCAGGGTCTCGTAGCTGTTGTCCAGCGAGTTTTCGGCATTGATCTCGTCAGCCAGCGCCTGGTCGCGGGAGGCTTCGGCTTCATGGACGTCGGTGATGGCGGTCAGGCCCACTTCGAAACGCTGCTGGGTTTGCTCCAGCTGACGCTCTACCGCAACCTTGTTGGCACGAACGAACTCCAGGGTATCCATCGCCTTGAGCACATCAAAGTAGGCTTTGGCGGTGCGCACCATCAGGTTCTGGATTTCGAGGTTGTAGGCAACATCTGACTGGGTAGCCTGCTTCTCGCTGATATCCAGATTGACCCAGTTACTGCGACGATAGAGGGATTGCGACAGCGTCACTTCACCCTTGGCTTTGGTATTACTCTGGGTATCGTTCTTGTTTTGCAGATAATTGAGCCCGGCACCCAGATCGATCTGGGGCAGCAGAGGAGCACGGGATTCGTTGATCTTCTCGAAGGCCTGGTCGCGAACGGCTTTGGACTGCAGCAACTGCGGGTCTTTGATCTGGGCTTGCTGGTAGATGTCGAGCAGGTTTTCGGCATGGGCACCGGCACTGACGCCCAGCAACACCATGACTGACAAAAGTGTTCTTTTCATAGATCGTTTTAACCTTATGTAGTAACCCAAACTGGTTGCTGGAGAGGCAAATATTGTCACCGACCAAGCTTGATTGCAGCTTAATCACTCTACTATAAGCAAAATTTAATGCTAAGAGTCTCAGGTCCGGTGACGGGAACGTCAAGAACCGGACGCAGTTTTCTCCCCGCGCGCCTAGCCAAATGGTCTGTGGCTGCTAAAATCCACCCCTCATTGCCATGGTACGCCGAGTGAATGAACGTTCATTCATGTTCCTCGGATTTTATGGTCAAACTGATACAAGTCAAGCTGACGGGAGCCCCGGATGTCGCAGCAACCCTTGCCGCAAGATCGGCATTACGCCGCCGATGATGTGAAAATCATTGAAAAATCAGCTGGATATAACGGCTTCTTCAAGGTGAATGTCTATCGTTTGCAGCATCGGTTATTTGCAGGCGGCTGGAACCAGCCCATCGTGCGTGAGCTGTTCGAGCGGGGCCATGCTGCCGCGCTGCTGCCCTATGATCCGGTACGCGACCAGATCGTGCTGGTGGAGCAGTTCCGTATCGGCGCCATGGAGACCAGCCCGACCCCCTGGCTGCTGGAGCTGGTGGCCGGCATCATTGACGAAGGGGAGACCGCCGAGGCAGTGGTGCGTCGCGAAGCGGTGGAAGAGGCTGGTATCGAGGTGGCCCGCTGCGAGCATGCCATCAGCTATCTGGTGAGCCCGGGCGGCAGCACCGAGCGGATCGAGGTCTTTGTGGGCGAGGTGGATGCCAGCAAGGCCGAGGGGCTGCACGGTCTGGCTGATGAAGGTGAGGATATCCGGGTGCACGTGGTGAGCCGCGAACAGGCCTACGCCTGGCTCAAAGAGGGACGCATCGACAATGCGGCCTCGGTCATCGCCCTGCAGTGGCTGGCCCTCAACCATGGCGAGCTGCGTGCCCGCTGGCTGGCGGATCGCTGAGGTGGCGCTGACCCTGCAACAGAGCAGGCGCTATGTGCCTGATCTGATGTCCTTGCAGCGTACCTGCGAGGTCAACTACTCACGGGTGTTGATTGATGGAACTTTGCGATGCCGTTAGTTCAATCCCGGACCAAACGTTATGTGCCGGATTTGATGTCTTTGCAGAGAACTTGCGAGGTCAACTACATGGCATTGATGAAACTGCTGCCGCCAGATGGGGAAGTCGGGGCCGAGCGCCGCTATCGGGTCGGCAACGATCTGCAGTTCCAGCTCACCATCATTGGCGAGAGTCGCTTCACCAATCAGGTGATCCTGAGCCAGCACAACCCCGAATTGCCCGAATATTTACAAGCTCAGATAGAGATTCGTTTGTATCATGACGTGCGGATGGCGGAAGTGTGTGCAGCGCAACAGATTTCCCGTTTGCAACCACGTTATGATTATCCCAATAAAAAGATGCACCAGCGGGACGAAAAGGAGCAGGTAAATCTGTTTCTGGCCGAATGGCTAAAATTTTGTCTCAGACATGGTACCAGCCCGATCAATATCTCCAGTTGAACAAATAAAAAGAAGCGTGATTTTGGAAACAGAGCTCCCCCAGGCGCAGGACGGCAGTGTGCGCCTGTTGCAAATTACCGACACCCACCTCTTCGCGAGTGCCGAAGGGCGGCTGTTGGCTGTGCGCACCGCAGAGAGTCTGGCCGCCGTGCTGGAACAGGTGCAGGCCAATGAACACCCCTACGAGGTGATTCTGGCGACCGGCGATCTGTCGCAGGATCACAGTCCGGAATCCTATCAGCGTTTCGCCTCCATGATGGCGCCCCTTGGCCGCCCCATCTACTGGCTGCCGGGCAATCACGATGACAGCCCGCTGATGACCGAATATCTCCATGCCGCCGGGATCAGCGAATCCAAACAGCTGGTGGGCGACCACTGGCAGGTGATCCTGCTCGACACCCAGGTGCGCGGCAAACCCCACGGCATGATTGGCGATCACCAGCTGGCCGCCCTCGACCGCGCCCTGCGTCAATATCCTGAGCGCCACGCTCTTATCACCCTGCACCATCAGGCGGTGCCGGTGGGCTGCGCCTGGCTGGATCAGCACAATCTCAAGAATGCCGACGACCTGTTCGCCGTGCTGGCTCGTCATCCGCAGCAGAAGACCATCCTGTTCGGCCACGTTCATCAGGAGTTTGACGAGGTGCACCGCGGGGTGCGGCTGATTGCCAGCCCATCGACTTGCATTCAGTTCAAACCGCTATCCGACGGCTTCGCGCTGGACGAGTCCGGCCCGGGCTGGCGCTATCTCACCCTCTATCCGGATGGGCGGGTGGCCAGCGAGGTGTGGCGCCTGCCGGTGGGGCAGTTTGTGCCTGACCCCAACGCTACCGGTTATTGAGGAGAGCATTCCATGAAGTCGGTTCTCCTTTATCTGCACGGTTTCAACTCCTCACCGGGCTCCGCCAAGGCGCAGCAGATGGCTGCCTGGGTGGCCGCCAACCGGCCCGACATCGAGGTGATCATTCCGGCCCAGCCCAACACCCCGGCGGCGGCCTGGGCGGCTATCGAGCAGACCATCGCCGATCTGCAGGGTCGTTATGGTAGTGAATTCAAGCTCGGCGCCGTGGGTAGTTCCCTCGGCGGCTTTATGGCGACCCGGGTCAGCGAGCAGTACGGCTGCCGCGCCGCGCTGATCAATCCGGCAGTGCGCCCGCACGAGCTGCTCTGTGACTACCTTGGCCCCCAGACCAACCTCTATACGGGTGAGCAGTATGTACTGCTGCCTGAACATATGGATGAGCTGCGGACACTGGCGGTACCGGTGACGGCGCCGGAGCGACTCTGGATCCTGCAACAGCAGGGAGATGAGGTGCTCGACTATCGCAAGGCGCTGGATGAATACCGCTTTGCCCGCCTCTCGCTGGAGTGCGGCGGCAACCACGCCTTTGTCGCGTTCGAGCGCTACCCCGCCCAGATCATCCGTTTCCTCGGGTTATAGTCAGGTTTGAGTCAATAAGGGCGGTCTCGCCCTGCTTGTTCTTCTCCAGATCAAGCTTTCGGTGCGGGGAGTTTGTTCTACCCCCGCCTAGCAGTTAAGATTCCCTCCAAACGTCAATTCGCAAGGCCCTCCATGTCTACTCAATACAATGCGGATGCCATTGAGGTCCTCAATGGCCTTGAGCCGGTGCGTCGCCGCCCCGGCATGTATACCGACACCACCCGGCCCAATCACCTCGGCCAGGAGGTCATCGACAACAGCGTCGATGAAGCGCTGGCGGGTCACGCCCGCAATCTGGAGGTGATCCTGCATGAAGACCAGTCCCTCGAAGTGATCGACGACGGCCGCGGCATGCCGGTCGATATCCACCCGGAAGAGGGGGTCAGCGGGGTGGAGCTGATCCTCTGCAAGCTGCACGCGGGTGGCAAGTTCTCCAACAAGAACTACCAGTTCTCCGGCGGTCTGCACGGGGTGGGTATTTCGGTCGTAAACGCCCTCTCCGATCGGGTCGAGGTGACGGTACGTCGCGACGGTCAGGTCTATGACATCGCCTTCGAGCGTGGCGAGAAGGTGCAGGAGCTGACCATCACCGGCACCTGCGGTCGTCGCAACACCGGCACCCGGGTGCGCTTCTGGCCGCAGGCGAGCTACTTTGATTCGCCCAAATTCTCGGTCACCAAGCTGGAACACCTGCTCAAAGCCAAGGCCGTACTCTGCCCCGGCCTCACCATCAAGTTCCTCGACAAGAACACCGGCATCAAGCTGGAGTGGTGCTACGAAGATGGCCTCAAGGATTATCTGGTCGACGCGGTCAAGCAGTTCACCTGCCTGCCGGAGCAGCCCTTTATCGGCTCGTTCAGCTCCGAACAATCGGCGGTGGACTGGGCGCTCTGCTGGTTGCCGGAAGGGGGCGAATGCCTCGCCGAATCCTATGTGAACCTCATTCCCACCGCGCAGGGCGGTACTCACGTCAACGGCCTGCGTCAGGGGCTGCTCGACGCCATGCGTGAGTTCTGCGAGTTCCGCAACCTGCTGCCGCGGGGGATCAAGCTGACTCCGGAAGATATCTGGGATCGCTGCGCCTATATCCTCTCCATCAAGATGCAGGATCCGCAGTTTGCCGGTCAGACCAAGGAGCGCCTCTCCTCCCGCCAGAGCTCGGCGTTTGTCTCCGGCGTGGTGAAGGATGCCTTCAGCCTCTATCTGAACAGCAACACCGAGCTGGCGGAGCAGATCGCCGAGATCTGTATCTCCAGCGCCCAGCGCCGGATGCGCGCCGCCAAGACGGTGGTGCGCAAGAAGATTACCCAAGGCCCGGCGCTGCCCGGCAAGCTGACCGACTGTAACTGCGCCGACCCCATGCAGGGCGAACTGTTCCTGGTGGAGGGTGACTCCGCGGGCGGCAGTGCCAAGCAGGCGCGGGATCGCGAGTTTCAGGCCATCATGCCGCTGCGCGGCAAGATCCTGAACACCTGGGAGGTGGAGGCCGGTCAGGTGCTCGCCTCGCAAGAAGTTCACGATATCTCGGTCGCTATCGGTCTTGACCCCGACTCCGAGGATCTCAGCGGCTTGCGCTACGGCAAGGTGTGCATCCTCGCGGATGCGGACTCGGACGGTCTGCACATCGCCACCCTGCTCTGCGCCCTGTTCGTGAAGCACTTCCGCACGCTGGTGGAGAAGGGCCACGTCTACGTTGCCATGCCGCCCCTCTACCGGATCGATATCGGTAAAGAGGTCTACTACGCCCTCGACGAGGACGAGAAGAACGGCGTGCTGCAGCGGGTCGAAGCCGAGAAGAAGAAGGGCAAGGTGATGGTGACCCGATTCAAGGGTCTGGGTGAGATGAACCCGAAACAGCTGCGGGAAACCACCATGGATCCCAACACTCGCCGTCTGGTGCAGCTCACCATGGAGCCGACAGGGGAGAGCGAAGGGGATGCGGCTGACGAGACCCTGCAGCTGATGGACATGCTGCTGGCCAAGAAGCGGGCGAGCGATCGCCGCGAATGGCTCGAAGAGAAGGGCAACCTCGCCATCATCTAAGCCGTCGGCCGGCCCTGTCGGGGCCGGCAAGCATTTAGCCGGAGTCGCCCTGTGGCGGCTCCCGAACCGAAAGAGAAAATCACATGAGTGATGCTATCGAGCTCAGTCTGGACGGGGTAGAGCGCCAGCCAATGCGCACCTTTACCGAACAGGCTTACTTGAACTACTCCATGTACGTCATCATGGATCGGGCCTTGCCGCATATTGGCGACGGCCTCAAACCGGTGCAGCGGCGCATCATCTACGCCATGAGCGAGCTGGGTCTGTCGGCGCTCTCCAAGCACAAGAAATCCGCCCGTACCGTGGGTGACGTGCTGGGTAAGTACCACCCCCACGGCGACAGCGCCTGTTATGAAGCCATGGTGCTGATGGCCCAGCCCTTCTCCTACCGCTACCCGCTGGTGGATGGTCAGGGCAACTGGGGTGCGCCGGACGATCCCAAATCCTTCGCTGCGATGCGTTATACCGAGGCGCGCCTGTCCCGCTTCTCCGAGCTGCTGCTCTCAGAGCTGGGGCAAGGCACGGTGGAGTGGACGCCGAACTTCGACGGCACCATGAAGGAGCCGGTGGTGCTGCCCGCCCGCCTGCCACACATCCTGCTCAACGGGGTGACCGGTATCGCGGTGGGGATGGCGACCGACATCCCGCCCCACAACGCGCGGGAGGTGGCTTACGCCTGTGCCGAGCTGCTCGACAACCCCAATGCGGGGCTGGATGTGTTGATGCAGCACATTCAGGGGCCGGACTACCCGACCAACGCCGAGATCATCACCCCGCGTGACGATATCCGCAAAATCTACGAGACCGGCAAGGGCTCCATCAAGCAGCGGGCGGTCTGGAGCGAGGAGGATGGCGACATCGTCATCACCGCGCTGCCTCATCAGGCCTCTGGCGCCAAGATCATGGAGCAGATCGCCGCCCAGATGGTGGCGAAAAAGCTGCCGATGGTCACCGATCTGCGCGATGAATCTGACCACGAGAACCCGACCCGTCTGGTGATCGTGCCGCGCTCCAACCGGGTGGACGTGGAGGGGCTGATGGCCCACCTGTTCGCCACCACGGATCTGGAGAAGAACTACCGGGTCAACCTCAACATCCTCGGCCTCGACAACCGGCCGCAGGTGAAGTGCCTCAAGACCATCCTCAGCGAGTGGATCCAGTTCCGCCGCGAGACAGTGCGTCGCCGTCTGCAATTCCGCCTCGACAAGGTGCTGGCTCGCCTGCACATCCTCGAAGGCTTGCTGATCGCCTATCTCAACATCGACGAGGTGATCGAGATCATCCGCACCGAGGATGAGCCGGGCAAGGTGATGGTGGAGCGCTTCAACATTACCGAGACCCAGGCCGAAGCGATCCTCGAGCTGAAACTGCGCCATCTGGCCAAGCTCGAAGAGTTCAAGCTGCGCGCCGAACAGAACGAACTGGCCGAAGAGCGCGACAAGCTGGAGCTTATTCTGGGCTCCGAGCGTCGCCTCAACACCCTGCTCAAGAAAGAGCTGCTGGCCGATGCCGAGAAGTACGGCGACGATCGCCGCACCCCGCTGGTGGAGCGTGCCACCGCCGTGGCGCTGACCGAGAAAGAGCTGGTGCCTAGCGAACCGGTCACCGTCATCCTCTCCGACAAGGGGTGGGTGCGTGCCGCCAAGGGCCACGATGTGGATGTCGAGGGGCTCTCCTACAAGGCGGGGGACAGCTATCTGACCCACGCCTGTGGCCGCAGCAACCAGCAGGCGGTGTTCCTCTCCACGTTGGGCCGAACTTACGCCCTCGAATCTCACACCTTGCCATCCGCCCGCAGTCAGGGCGAGCCGCTCACCGGCCGCTTTGCGCTGGGGGCAGGGGAAGAGGTGCGCCATCTGGTGATGGGCAACGAGGGCGAGCCCTACCTCATCTGCTCCGATGCCGGTTACGGCTTTGTCTGCACCTATGACGACCTGATCGGCAAGAACAAGAACGGCAAGGCGCTGCTCACCGTGCCGGAAGGGGGTCAGGTGATGGCACCCCAGAAGATCGGCTCGCCAGAGACCGATCTCTGCATGGCCATCTCCAACGAAGGGCGCATGCTGCTGTTCCCGCTCAACACCTTGCCGGTACTCGGCAAAGGCAAGGGCAACAAGCTCATCAGCATTCCGTCGGCTCGGGTGAAAGCACGGGAGGAGTTTGTGGTGATGGCCGCCGTGATCCCGCAGGGCCAGTCGGTCACCCTGTTTGCCGGCAAGCGCAAGCTCACTCTTAAGCCATCTGACCTTGACTACTACCGCGGCGAGCGCGGCCGCCGTGGCGCCAAGCTGCCCCGCGGTTTGCAGCGAGTCGATCGCATCGAGATTGAACCCGCCGCCGGCACCGAACCGGCAGCCGGGGAAAATCAGGAAGGGTAATTAATATAGAAGGGCGCGAAAGCGCCCTCATGAAATCAGAAGTATATTTGGCTGTTACTTAGTTTAAATTTAAGCCATTAACAACTGTTCCTACACAAAGTCTATTGAAAAATGTCCCACTAGTATTTGTATAAGTGACAACTTTTCCATTTATAACTATGGTCGCTATTTCGGTGCCATCATTATAACTCTGAACGAATATTAGCTTATCAGATGAAGAGTTTACATCTACGAATTGGCCTGAATAAAGGTCAGTGGTCATTTTATATCCAGACTTGTCTTGTGTGATCGAAAACTTCATATTGTCAAAGTAGTTTTTTTCAAAGTCACGTGTTTGAAATTCATCATTGGTTGGTTTAAAAATAACTGCGGCACAAGTTAAATTTCTAAACTTACCCTCCATTACAACTCGATTTGCATTTGCAGAAAAAGGTAAGAGAGTTAACATTGTAAAAAGGGAGTGTATAATCACTTTGAGGGTCATTGTTTGTACTTATATCCGGAAATTATTTTACGGTTTATTATAAATAGCTAACGCAGTTATTTCTTCATGCTTAACCTCATGAATTACAACTGTAGTTTTTGAACCATGATATCAATGAGTCAGAGGTCGATGAGTATTTAAGATTGTTTATCTCAACATACTCAATAAAATCATCTCCTATAACTTCGACAGATTTATGCTCTATGCAGTTATATTTTTTTTCATCATGAGATTTCATAATCGAGAAGGTACTTTTATAAATGTCACCTAACTCAGCCTTTTTATTAAAACACGTCTGCGAGTCTATGTAATCATTACAATCCATAGTAAATAGAAGTGCGGCATCCCAAGCATTATTGGGATAATAATATGAAAACTGAGCTGCGGATGGTTTTGCACATCCAGTTATAAAAATACAACAGCTAATGGTTATCAGATATAAACGCATTACATTCTTCCCTCACAGTATGGTTCTGCACCACCAGCTCGGCTATATGCACTTCGTAAGCCACATCGATTTCCTTGGGCATCAAGGTCACCTGGGCAAGCACAGTTACCTGTATAACTTGAAGAGTTGTTGGTATTGTTCTGAGCTGCTCCCGCAGCTCCCAAGATCATCACGGTTACCAATACAACATCAGCTGCGACAGCAGCACTACATTTTGCATAATTGAAACGTTCTTTTTCTGCAGCATATTTCTCATCGCTACAATATGTTTGGCTTACACACCCAAATAGGAAAATTGTGCATGCAGCGACTATGAATACTCTCATCCTCGTCCCATTCTCATTGAGTTATTTGGTTTTTAAATTTTAATTAATCCTGATGAAATTGCAGGTAAAAGTTAAGGTTTTAATTGAGGCTGTTCAGCGTGAATACAGCTTTGTTGGTAACGGTGGAATATATTGTTGGATGTTGTTTTAATTTTGTTTTATCAAAAGGCTGATTAGCGAGACATAGCCCGTAGGTCTGATTAGCGAAGTGTAATCAGATGATCGCGAAAACAGGTTGCCGCAATTCTACATGTGCTCCAGCTGATCTCTTCTCTATGTCTATAGCCACCGAGATTGCGGTGCGGACGATTACGCTTTGCTAATCGACCCTACGCGCTCCTGCTTGATTTAACGCACTGCTGCTTGTCGATGGTTTGCCCCCTCATCCCCGACCCGTCTTCCCTTGTCTATGGCAAAGAGTGGGAGAAGGGAGCAGAGATCGCAGCCATTTTGGTATGGCGTGACAACTAGGGCCAAAGGTTGGCATGCACTTGTCCCCTGCGAGATCGTGCTTCTCAGCGCACCATCTGGTCTTTTGACCCTGATGGATGGCTTCATGGCAATAATGGGGGCATGATTCTGCCTGCACGGCGCTTTCGCTAACTAACAAGGAAGGGGTTCGATGGTCAATATTGGGATGCATTTCGAGATTCCGGTGGCGGATATGCAGCGGGCAATCGCCTTTTATTCTGCTGTTTTTGATATCGAGTTCGAGCGTGCTGATATCGATGGCAATGAGATGGCGCTATTTCCGCTTATTGACGGTGCCGAAGGCTGCTCTGGTGCGTTGGCCAGAGGGGAGAGTTATGTCCCGAGTCTGGATGGCACGCGTATTTATCTGACGGTGAACGATATTGAGCGGGTGATGGCAGATGCGCTATCGGCGGGCGCCAGGTTGCTTTACCCCGTGACCCGGGTGGGGGAAGTCATCAAGGTGGCCGAATTTCAGGATCCTGAAGGTAACCGGATTGCCTTGCTGGATAAGGCGATTTGCGCTGATTAGCGAAGTCTAAACGATCCATGCCACCAAAAGCAGAGGCCCCGCAATCCATGATTGCGGGGCCTCTGGTCTTGTCTGTGGCTCACGCCGCCAAGTGATTCAAACGGATTAGGTGGGGATAGCTGTCGCCGCCGGTGGCGGAGCAATTTTCGAGGCGATCAGTTGGCGCAGGCGGGGCACCAGCAGCAGCAACACCACGCCGCCTGCCAGCGAACCCCAGCCCAGCATATTGAACACCGAGCTGTAGCCCGGGTTGGTGGCGACCGGGGTGTTGCCGATATTTTGCGGCATGGCGCCGGAGACATAGCCCGCCAGCACCGAGGCGATGCCGGTCACCATCATCCAGCAGCCCATCATCAAGCCTTGCAGGCTGGCGGGGGCCAGCTTGCCAATCATGGCGTAGCCGATGGGGGAGATCAGCAGCTCGCCAAAGCTCTGCAGCACATAGCTGATGGCGATCCACTTGAAGGCGACCAGTCCGTCTGCCCCCGCCAGATGAATGCCGATCGGCAGCACCAGCATGCCGAGCCCCATGCAGAACAGGGAGGCGGCAAACTGGGAGGGGATATCGATATTCCACCCCTGTTCGCGCAGTCGCTTGAATAGCAGCGCCATCAGCGGGCCACCGATAACGATGACGAGGGTGTTGATGTTCTGGATCCACTGGGGGGCGACCCGCAGCCCGAACACGTTGAGGTTGATGTTGTGCTCGGAGAAGAGCATCAGTCCCATGGGCGCCAACTGGTAGAGCGACCAGAAGATGAGGGATCCCAAGGCGAGGATCAGATAGGCCACCATGCGGCTGCGCTCGGCGGCGTCCGGGTGGCGGGCGGTCATCACGCAGAGCAGTACCAGCACCACGGCCCCCAGGATCAGCACGAAGCTGCCGCTAAAGCTGGCGTGGGTCAGCAACAGACGCAGCGCCGGCACCAGCATGGCCAGAATGGCGATCCCGGCCAGCATGCGGCGGTAGAAACCGCTCCCCTTGATATGGCGCAGCGGGGTGCTGATATCCGCCAGAATCGGCCAGCAGGCGAAGGTAGCAATGATGGCGATGATGTTGCCCAGCGTCGCAAACAGGAACAGGGTGCGGTAATCCTCGGTGAGCTGGAAGTAGCCCGCCACCGTGAAGCCGATAAAGAAGCCCAGATTCATCCCGGCGTAGTTCCATAGGAAGGCGCTCTCGCGGCGGTGATCATCCGGGGCGAAGCGCTGGGTCAGCATCATGTTGAGGCAGGTGACGTTGAGGCCGCTGCCGGTAAGGAACATGGCGAGCCCCCAGTAGAGGCCGGTGATCCCCATCTCGGCGATGAAGTAGCAGCCGATCACCTGCAGCACCATCCCCATCACGAACAGGTTGCGGTTGCTGAGGTAGCGCCCGCCGAGATAACCGCCAAACAGGTGCAGGCCATAGTTGAAGGCCCCGAAGACCCCCATCATGGCATTGGCTTGGGATTCGCTAAAGCCGAGCCGCTTGGTGGCGTAGAGCACCAGGGTGGAGTAGAGCACGGCAAACCCCAGGGTCGAGAAGGTCTGGATAAAGAACAGCGCCCCGGAGCCGGGGGGAATGGTGGGGTGTTGATTCGAAGCGCTCACGGTCTGTCTCCTGTGAGAGAAGAAAGTCATTACTCGTCCTGAGAGCGTGCCGGTCTGCTGCCGGCTAGCCTTGTGCGCTTCCATGCTGGTCTGAAGGCCGGTCTGTCATTTAGCGGCCAAGCGGTGCAAATAGCCATACCTGAAATTTAATCCGGCGCGATTAATTGCTTTTTATTGATCTATTCCGCCTTTTTATGCGTGATTGAGTCGTGGTTGTAGCTCGGCTTACCACGCGATTGCGGCACGGTTGATGTGATCCAGTCGGCTATTTGGTGCTGATTCTGGCGCTGTAGCGGGATCTGCATCCCGCTTTGTTGTCCCGAAACGCAGCTGGCGCCAAGCGGTTGTATCGCAGGTTGTTTATTCATCCTTGGGTATTGAGTGAATAAATATCGGTAAGAGAAGGGGGCGCAGCAGGGTGACTTGCGTGTGTTCTCTCTTTGCTGTCGAGAGGGTGAGGGGAGGATAGAACAACGCCCGGCAGGCCGGGCGTTGTGGTGCGACTGATGGGCGGCGAAAGCGGCCTTAGAAGTCGTGGTAGAGCGGCCAGCCGAGTAGCGGGTGCTTGAGACCGGCGCGCATCTCGACGTTGTCGAGCTTCTCCGGCGAGGCGTTCTCTTTTTGCAGCAGCTGGTACTGGCGCACAAAGCCGAGTGTGTGGAGCAGGTTGGGCACAAAGCCCGGGCTCAGCTCCTGACGCAGGGCGGCGGCCATGTCGGCGGGCAGCGCATTCAGCATCAGGGCCAGCTGGGCGGCGAGGTAGTCGGTGTCGTACCAGCGCTCGTCGAGCTCAATCTCCCGCGCCAGTTTGCGCTTGAGATCCTGCTTCACCTTGAGCGGGGCGGCGCCACTGCCCTTGCCGCAGAGGATGCGGTAGAGCAGCGCTTCGGCCAGCTTGTCCTCCATGGTGGGGTGGTCGCTCTCGCAGGCGAAGAAGTGCTGGTCGATGAGATCCATCAGGCGGCTCTTGTTGTGCTCGCTCAGCGCCTTCTCGTACTCCTGCCACCCTTGCCACTCCTCCACATCGGGCGGGCTCGAGATCTTGTCCAGCAGGCGGGCATCCACGTCACCGTAGAGGCTGTTGCCAGCCTGCTTGGGGCTGACGGTGATGAGCATTGACCAGCCCTTCTGGAACGGCTTGATGGGGCCTTCCGGCGCCTGCAGCAGCGCCAGCGCCTTGGTCGGATCCCGCGCCGAGAGCTCCTGCAGACCGAGGCTCACCACGCCGATGACGTCGTGGGCCGCCTGCTCCAGCAGGTGCATCTTGTACTTGTTGTAGTACTTGTCGGCGAATTTGAGGCTCATCAGCACCGCCTTGCCCTTGATGGCGGCCAGCTGTTGCTCGCTCAAACGTTCATTGTCGCGGCCAAAGCGCAGCACCTGAGTCAGAAAGGGGCCCCGGTTGGCATCGCGAATGACTAACTGCATGAATGGGCTCCTTAATCCAGAAAGCTGAACATGTCGTCGACGTCGCCGTACTCGTCTTCCTCGACCTTGTTCTTCTCTTTGGCCTGCATCACCAGCTCGGCGGCAAACTTGTTGATGATGCCGTCCCAGGTTGAGTGCTCGTTGCGCAGCAGCGCCTTGATGGCTTTCTCCACCTCGGGGGCCAGCTCGCGAATGAGCATCAAGAGGCTGCGCGGGTCGTCCAGCGCGTAGTCGTGGACATCCTCACTCTGCTGGCGCTCGCTGTAGCGCAGGGACTCTTCGAGATCTTCCTCTTCGGCGTGCAGCACGTCGCGATAGCCTTCGTCCTCTTCATAGCGTTCGCCGCGATAGAACTCGATAAAGGGGATGGCGAGGTAGAAGAGACCGGCCGGATCTTCGGCCACGCACTCGAGGATCTCGCGCTGCTTGGCTTCGCTATCCTGGGTGCGGATCAGGTAGTTGAGGAAGTCGAAGGTGTGCTGTTGCAGCTCGTCGGCGTTGTTCTTGATCGCCTCTTCCCAGTAGAGCGGCTGCTGGCAGACGATGTCGCGGATCCGCTCCGGGGTCATCAGCTCGGAGATGATGGAGGGGAAGGAGATGTCGTGCTGGCCGTTAATCTGGGTCAGGGTAACGATATCAATGTTTTCAATCACTTCTGCCAGCTGGTCGTCAGACATGGTCTTGGCGATCAGCTCGAACTTCTCGCTGGCCTGCTTCGGCTCGATAACGGCCAGCTCTTTGATCTCGATGGCGGTAATTTCTATCAGACTGTTGCTCATGCCTTGCCCCAATTAGAAACGGACTTCGTCGTACATATCCTGATCGCCGTCGTCATCACCATAGCGGTCACTGCCGCCGTGGTAGTCGGCGTCGGCATCTTCCCCGTCTTCATCTTCTTCGTCGCGCAGCTCATAGTCGTCATCGCCGCGGTGGCTACCGCGGGGTAGCGGGTTGTCGAGCAGGAACAGCACGGCGCAGGCTTCCATCAGCTGATCTTCGCTCTGGGCCCGCACCGCCTTGACCAGCGGCAGGGCGGCGTTGTTGAAGCCGACGCTCACCTTGAACTCGTCCCAGCTTGGCTGCTCGCCGCTGGCGAGCCACTTGTTCCACTGCGACTTGGCCTTGGCCGGGAACTGCACCCGGCCATAGAGGGCCAGCGGCAGATACTCGGGCATAAACTCCAGCATGCTCATATCGGCCAGCAGCAGGCTCTTCATCTGATCGGTGAACTGTTCCAGCCCCTTGGGGTCGTCCTGATCCCGGTAGGATTCGATGTTTTCGCTGGCATCGCTTTGCAGCGACTTGAGCCGCGCCTGGTCCCATCTCTTTTGCATAGTTGCTCTTTCTGCCTGCTGTTTCAGGGGTAGAACTGATCCCACATCTCCTGCATGGCGGAGGCGGGGTCGGTCACGATGACGTTGTTGAAATCCTTGATAAAGGCGGCCCGCTGTTTCGGATCGGACAGCACTTCATAGGCCTGCTTTACCTGGTGCAGCTTGATGGCTGCCTGCTCTTTCTCTTCTTCACTGGCCCCGTGCAGCTTGTCGGGGTGGTACTGGTTCGACAGCCGACGATAGGCTTTCTTGATGTCGTTTTCGCTGGCGTTGGACTTGACGCCCAGCACCCGAAAGTAGTTGTTCATGGCAGATCCTGCATCACTGGCATCATAGGATTCACGCTGCGAGTGCCTGATGGTGGGGATTGGCAAACCAGGCACGGCAAAAACCCGTCATTTTAACGGAAACAGCCCGCCAACGCGATGAGTTGGGCGATCAATTAACGGGCGAGATGAAGAGGGGTCAGTTGAGCGTCTATTGTTGCCAGTCGGTCTGGCCAGTGCAAGGGCTGCGGGGCAAAAGCGATGAAAAAACGGGCAGGAAAGGGGTGGGCGGCAGGCCGGGGTAAGGCTGCCGCCGCAGGGGTTACTCCTCCCAGAAGGAGGCGGATGTGTGGTAGATCATCTTCTTGCTCATCCCGCCATCGACCACCAGATTGGCGCCGTTGATAAAGTCGTTGCGAGGATCCGCCAGAAAGAGGCAGGCGCGGGTGATGTCGTCGGGGCGACCGACCCGGCCACTCGGGTGCTGGCGATGATCCGCCTCGGTCAGGGTGTGGTAATCCTCCGCCTGGATCCAGCCCGGACTGATGGCATTGACCGTGATGGGGTAGTCGGCCAGCGAGTTGGCGAGGGACTGGGTGAGGGCGACCAGCGCCCCCTTGGAGGCGCCGTAGGCATCCCAACCCGGTTCGTTCTGCTGCCAGCGGGTGGAGGCGATATTGATGATGCGACCATAGGGCAACCCGCGGTTGGCCTGCACAAAGGCGCGGGCGCAGAGCATGGCGCCGCGCACATTGACCGTCATCACCTGATCGAATTGGGCTGCGCTCAGCTCCTCGAAGCGGGTGTGGAACTTGCTGATGGCGCCGTTGTTGATCAGCAGATGGACGCCGCCATGCTGCGCGCGCACCTCGGCAAAGAGGCGTTCGATGGCCTGCTCGTCCCGCAAGTCGAGCGGGTGAAAGTGGATCTCGGGATGGTCGAAAGCGTGAGGAGCCAGATCGGTGGCGATCACCCGATAACCCGCCTCGGCCAGCCCGATGCAGAGCTGGCGGCCAATCCCGCCAGCGGCGCCGGTGACCAGTGCAATTGGGGTGTGGTTGGTCAACTCGTTCATTGTGCCGCTCCATTGCGCGCCCGCAGCACCTTGATGAGGGCTGACACCTCCTGCTGACCAAACCCTTGTGCCACCCCTTCCTCAAACAGATCGGCGGCAAAGCGCGGGAAGCGGCTGTCGATCCCGGCGTCGGTGGCATGACCGGCCAAGCGGCTGATGGCGGCGCTCCAGGTTTTCAGACTGGCGTAGGGGTGATCGAAATCGCCGCTCGCGAGCGTCTTGCCAAGGTGGGCCACATCGCCACCGAGAATGGGCGAGAGCTCGCTGAACTGGGCGCACACCTTGGCCACCGGCAGCCCTTCTGCCTCGCAGATCAGCGCGCCGTGCAGGGCACCGAGCAGACCACCGGCAAAGTAGGCGGCGACGGCACAATCTTGCGCCGCGGCGGCGCCCACCGCCTCGGCCACATGGTCGAGGGTGGGGGCGAGCAGGCGCAGCACCGGCTCGGCGTCGCTAAAGGCAGCGCTGGCCCCCGAGCAGATGATGCTGGCATCAGTGGTGCCGATCTGATCCGGGAAGCAGAGGATGGCGCCATCGAGATAGCGGGTGCCGCGGGCGTGGCTCCAGCTCTCCAGCGCTCTGGCCCCCTGCGGGCTGCCGGTAGAGAGCTGCACCAGCAGCTTGCCCGCCACCGCATCGCTCGCCTCGTCCAGCAACTGCTGGCTGACGGCGTAGTTATCGACGCAGACAAGGGTCATATCGCTTGCGGCAATAGCCTCGCCAACCGAGGGGGCGAGAGTCGCACCCAGCGCTTGCAGCGGGGCTGCCTTGGCGGCGCTGCGATTCCAGACGGTGACCGGATGGCCCGCCTTGAGCAAGGTGGTGGCGAGGGCGGAGCCCATGGCCCCGAGGCCGATGACAGAGAGATGGCGCATGATGGCTCCTGACGCTGTTGATAGACGCTGATATAGAAAATTGAGATGCCTTGTGGCTGGTAAGCCACTATATTTGCCCAGTGTCGCCGTGAAAAATGGCTTTTATGACTGTCTGGTATAGGTGAATTCTATGGATGTGCGAACCCTGCGTGCGTTTGTGGCTGTCTTCGAGGAGCGCAACATCACGGCGGCGGCCACCCGCCTCTTCATTACCCAACCCACCCTCTCCACCACCATCAAAACGCTGGAGGATGAGCTGGGGGTGACCCTGTTTGTGCGGCAGGCGCGCGGGGTGGAGGGGACCGAAGCGGCCCACCGGCTCTATCCCCGTGCCAAGCGGCTGATCGCCGACACCGACTCCCTCGCCCGCGAGTTTCGTGAAACCTCCCCCTGCCTCGAGCTGACGGTGGGGATTGAGGCAGACCTTGGTGATGGCGTGGTGGGGGCGCTGGTGCAAGGGGCGCTCGCCCACGAGGAGATCCTGCTGACCCTGGAGGAGGGCTGTTGTGGCGATGTGCGGCTGGGGTGCGAATCCCTGCGCTGTGGCGACGAGCTCTTTATCCCCCTGCTGGAGGAGGAGTTTGTGCTGGTGCTGCCGCCGGATCACCCGCTGACGGGCAAGGGAGCGCTCACACCGGCAGCGTTGGCGGACGAGCCCTGGGTCACTTGCCCGCGCCACGACTCCCACCTGCGGCTGATCGCCATCCTCGGCAATCAGGCGCCCCTCTATCCGCGGCGGGCAGGGTCGTTGCGACTGGCGGCAACCATGGTGGCCGCCGGGGCGGGGATTGCCTGGTTGCCCCGTTCCCTCTGTCCGCACGGCTGTACGGTCGCCGAGCTGGCGGCCTCTTCCTTCAAGCGGCGGGTGGGGCTCTGCTACGCCCCGGATGCGTTGCGATCGGTGGCGGTGACCGCCTTGCTGGAGCAGGTGCGCGGGATGCAGCTTCCCGTCTGATGTCGGGATAAAAATGTCGGCATAAAAAAGGGCCATCCGGTGGGATGGCCCTGTTGCAGGCAACGATGCTGCTTGGCTAGAGCGACGCCCACCAGAGCCGCAGCTGCAAGCCCCACTTCGAGCTCCAGCCGGTGGTGCTGCTCACAAGCGTCCCATCCTTGATGACGAGGAACGTCGGGGTGACCCCTACCTGCCACTTGGCGGCCAGCGTTCCCGACTCGTCGTTGTGGGTCGGGAAGGTGAGCCCCTTCTTGCTCATCCCCTTGCCTAACTGCTCCGAATTGCCGGAGCGCAGCGCCACCGTCAGCACGTTTTCACCCTCCTGCCAGAGCTGCTGCACCGCCGGGGTGGTGAAACGGCAGACACCGCACCAGCTGGCCCAGTAGTAGACCAGCAGCGGCTTGCCCTGACTTAAGGTAGCGAGATCCGTGCTGCTGCCATCCTGCAGGGTGACGGGGGCGCTCATCGCCCCCTCTGGCAGGGTCGGGCTGCGCCACAGATCGAGCAGGGTCGAGATGACCAGCGCCATCAGCAGCAGCCAGAGCGCCTCCTTGCCCCAGCGGCGCCAGCGGGGTTGAGGATTGGTGGTCATCCCTTACCCCTGCTTGGCCAGTTCGGCCTTCACCAGCTGCTCCAGCTCCTCATAGGGGATGGCGCCCGGCACCAGCTGGTTGCCGATAAGCGTCGCCGGTGTGCCCTGTACCCCCAGAATGGTGCCGATGCGCAGGCTGTTGCGCAGCTCCTCGGTCGCCTTGGCGGCCGGTTTGAGCGCGGTGTTGCCGGTGGCGGCCAGCGCCTTGTTGATATCCGCCTCGGTCAGCATCCCCTGCTTGCTCATCAGCTTGTCGTGCAGGGTGAGGAAGCGGGCGGGATCTTGCTGCCACAGGGTCAGGCTGTATTGGGCCGCCTTGGCGGAGGTCTGCCCCTTGAACGGCAGCAGCTTGATCACCAGCCCCAGATCGTCCGGATAGGCCTTGAGCAGCTTGGTCAGCTGGGGATCGAACTGCTTGCAGTAGGGGCAGTTGTAGTCGGTGAACAGCACCAGCGTCAGCTTGGGGTTCTTGGCGCCGAGGCGCGGGCTGGTGGCGCTGTTGAACAGCACATCCTTGTTGCCCTTGATGAAGTTGCCAAGCTGCGCCTCCTGGGCTGCCGCGTTCTGCTTCTCCCAGGATTCGGCGGCCTCGTCGAGGATCTTGGGGTTGGCGATCAGGGTCTCGCGGATCAGCTCCTTGATGCGTGCCTCCTGCTCCGGGGTGAAAGGGGCTGCGTGCAGGGCCGGAGCCAGCAGGGTTGCGGAAAGGGAGGCCAGCAGGGTCAGGGCGCTAAGAGTCGGTTTCATGGTTGCTCCTTAAAATCGGGTGGTGCCAGCCTGAAGCAGGCCAGCCTTGTGCAATGTGGTCAGCAGATCGTCCTTGTCGAGCAGGGGTGACAGCGTGACCCCCTGCGGCAACTCCGGGCCGTAAATCTGGTTGAAGGGGACGGCCGCCGCGCCCCGCTTACGCAGGAAGGCGGCGATGGTGTCGTTCGGTTTGCTCCAGTCGCCGCGCAGGGCCACCACATCGGGGGCCGAGAGGGCCTGTTGTACCTCATCGCGCAGCAACACGTTGTATTTGTTGGCCTTGCAGGTAACGCACCAGTCGGCGGTGACATCGATAAAGACCCGTTTGTTCTGGGCCAGCGCATCTGTGATGGCGCGTTCAGAGAGCGGCTGCCAGACCACCTTGTCAACGCTGGCCGAGCCCTGCGCGCTAAAGGCACCGCTCAGCAGCAGGGGGCTGCCAATCAGGGCTGCTAGGGCGATCGCCAGTGTGAAGCCGCGCATGCCGTAACGCCAGATGATGCCAATCAGCAGTGCCAGCAGCATGGCAACCATCAGCCAGCCGGTGGCATAGCTGCCGAGATGGTTGTCGAGCAGGCTGGTGAGCCAGAGGCTGGAGCCCAGCATCATCAAGCCGAGCAGGATGCGCAGATGGTTCATCCAGCGCCCCGGTTTCGGCAACCAGAGGGCGAGCCGTGGCAGGGCTGCCACCAGCAGCCAGGGCAGGCTCATGCCAATCCCCAAAGCTGTGAAGATCAGCCAGAGCTGGCCGAGCGGCGCCGCCAGCGCAAAGGCTACCGCAGTGCCGAGGAAGGGGGCCGAGCAGGGGGTTGCCAGCAGAGTGGCGAAGCTCCCCTGCAGGAAGTGACCGCCGAGGCCGTTGCCGCCGCTGGTGGCGAGGCGGGTGCTGAGGGCGCTGGGCAGGCGGATCTCGAACAGCCCCAACAGGTTGGCGCAAAACAGCATGGTGACCAGCACCATCAAGCCGATAAAACCGGCGCTCTGGAACTGGATGCCCCAGCCGACGGCCCCTTGCGTGGCGCGTAGCAGGCTGCTCATGGCCGCCAGCACCCAGAAGGAGGCGATGATCCCGGCGCTGGCGGCGAGGAACTGCTTGCGCACCGCGCCCTGTTCACGCTGCTGATGTTGCAACACAGTTCCCAGCTTGAGCGCCAGCACCGGCAGCACGCAGGGCATCAGGTTGAGGATCAGGCCGCCGAGCAGCGCTGCTCCCAGCAACCAGAACAGCGAATGGCTCTGGTTGGGCAGTGCGAGTGGCGCGCCGATCGTCCCCTTGCCCTGCCACGCCTGTTCGCCGCTGGTGAGCAGCAGGCCGAGGGATTGGCCGCGCAGATCCGGCGCATCCCCCTGCCAGCCATCGCTCACCGGCACCCGGGCGATCAGGGTGTTGCCTTCGACCTCAAGCGCCGGTTTGCCAAACTCGGCACCCTCCAGCCCATCGATAAAGAGCGCTGGTGATTGCCAGCCCTCTGCCCGCTCGGCGCGCAGTTGCAGTTGGTTGTGCTGATAACCGAGCTCGATCCGGGTCTCGGCAGGCAGCGGCTGGGGCAGGTTGCTGATGGCCTTGGCCCAGCCGAAGTCGAAACCGGCTGGCGCTCGCCCATCCACCGCCAGGGTGAAGGGAAAGTCGGTCAGGATGCAGACATTGCTGCAGGTGGATAGGCGTAGAGTTCCCTTGAGCGGTTGCCCTGCGGGATAGTTGAGGCTGAGGGGGAAGGTCACCTCCCCCTGATAACCCTGGGTGCTGAGCCCGGCTACCTCGAAGTGGCGTGGCACCGGCCAGCGCCACTGAAAGTCACCGACCGGCTCATCCCACAGGATCTGGGGGGCAATCCCCCCTTCTCCCGGACTGTGCCAGTAGGTTTTCCAGCCTGACTCCAGCTCGACATCGAGCAGGATGCGGGTCTGATCTGCCGTGCTGCGGTCGGCCTGCAGACGTACCCGGGCGTGATCATTCTGTGGGCTGGTGAGCCAGCCCGTGTCGCTGGCCAATCCCATGGATTGCCACAGCAGACCGCCCAGTAGCAGGGCCGCCTTGAAGAGATTCGACATCTTTTTGGTCTCGCAAAAATTGAGTGACAGCTAACGAAAGAACGCTGCCGAACTCATTCCCGCCAGACGCAGAGGGTGAGGTGCAGACGCCGCTCGGGCGGCGAGATGACTCTGGGAGGGGGCAGTGGCGGTGTGTAGCGCCAAAGGGGGGCCAGCAGGGCGATCAGCAGGGCGACGGCAAAGAAGAGCTGTTCGACGCAGAGCAGGGTGGCGGCGCTCAGCCACTTGCCGTTGAGCTGGCAGCTGGTGGGTTGCGGGCTGGCCGGTTTGGCATCCTCTTGATCCGTTGCCGAGCCTGGAACGGGCAGTGCCTGACAGCTGAGGGCGTGATCGAGCAGTGCAAGCCGGGCCAGCGGCTGGGCCGCACAATTGAGCACCAGCAGGCAGACCAGCAGCAGGAGATGTTTCGCTACCCGTTGTTGCAAAATCATGTTCGCCCCGTCAATCAAGATGGGGCCATCCTAACGACCAATGGCGGGTGGGGCAAGTCGGCGGCGTATTGATGTGCAGGACTGTGTGGTGGCGCGACGGGGAGGGTGGTCGGTTCTGTTTGGCGAACGCTTGTTCGCTAAAAGGGGGATCAGTATACTGCGCCGAGTTAAAACTCGAGGTGTTCGATGCTCAAAATTGCCCGTGTGCTGCTGCTTGGTCTGCTGCTCATTTTCTGGTTCCTGTTCGGCCTGCTGCTCTGTCTGGTTCGTCCGCGCCATCCCAACAACGTCTATGTCTTCGCCCGCATGTATCACGCGGTCTGCCCGCTAATCGGGCTGCGAGTCAAGGTGACGGTGGCCGACGAGGTCAAATCGGTCGGCCCGGCGGTCTACGTCTGCAACCACCAGAGCAACTTCGACATCTTCACCGTGACCGGTGCGGTGCAGCCCGGTGTGGTGGCGGTGGGCAAGAAGAGCCTGCTCTGGCTGCCGCTGTTCGGCCTTATCTTCTGGCTCTCCGGCAACGTGCTGATTGACCGCTCCAACCGCTCCCGTGCCATCGGCACCATAGGTCAGGTGGTGGATCGCATCAAGAACCGTGGCACTTCCATCTGGATGTTCCCGGAAGGGACCCGCTCCCAGGGGCGTGGCTTGCTGCCGTTCAAGGCGGGCGCTTTCCACACTGCGGTGCAGGCTGAAGTGCCCGTGGTGCCCATCGTCTGCTCCAGCTACTTTGGTCAGGTCGACCTCAATCGCTGGGACAACGGCGAAGTGCTGGTGGAAGTGATGGCCCCGGTCTGCAGCAAGGAGCACGGTGCCAGCGGCATTCGCGATCTCTCCGACACCTGCCGCGCCCGGATGGAGGCCAAGCTGACTGAACTGGACAGCAAGCTGGGCCACAGCCACGCCGCCTGACGGATAGCGCAGACGAATCGACAAGGGAGCAAGATGCTCCCTTTTTTATTGGTAAAAATCACCACCTGGTTGGCTATTCTCACCAATAAACGCTTCTTGAATTTCCTCGGTAAATTCCCATCTATATGTAAAACAACAATAATTTTTCTTGGCACGGCTCTTGTAATGCAATGGGAAGAGATAGCCATCCCATCAACAAGGAGCCAGACCATGAGCGTATTCAGCCGCCTGACCGACGTGATTAATGCCAACCTGCACAGCCTGCTCGACAAGAGTGAAGAGCCGGAGAAGATGCTGCGCCTGATGATCGAAGAGATGGAGCAGGTGCAGGTCGAGATGCGTACCCAGGCCGCCCGCGTGATTGCCGAACAGAAGCAGCTGGAGCGTCACCAGCAGGCGTTGCAGGCGCAGATCCTGGAGTGGTCGGCCAAGGCCGAGCTCGCCATTCAGAAGGGACGTGAGGATCTGGCCCGCGCCGCCCTCACCGAGAAGCTGGCGGAGGTCAAAAAATGTGAACAGCTGGAGCAGGACAAGGCTCGGGTGGCCGAGGTGCTGGCTCAGCTCACCGCCGACAGCGAGCGGTTGGCAGCCAAGCTGACCGAGGCGCGCGAGAAGCAGAAACTGCTGACCCTGCGCGAGCAGACAGCCCACAGCCGCATTCGTGCCCGCGCCCAGGTGGACAACCAGCGCATGCATGAGCTGATGGCGCGCTTTGATGGTTTTCAGGGCCGGGTCGATCAGCTGGAAGCCCAGCTGGAGGCGGCCACCCTGGGGCAGAATCCCTCGCTGGATGCCCAGTTCCGCGAGTTGGAGCTCAATGACGAGATCGAGCGCGAGCTGGCTCGCCTCAAAGGCCAGAAGGCGGAGGTGTAATCATGAGCCCCTGGCCCAAGGATCTGGTGCATCGCAAGCTGACCGGGGTCTGCGCCGGTATTGCCAGGCGGTTGGGGGTCTCCAGAGTCACGGTGCGGGTGGTGGCACTGCTCGCCCTGATCCTGATGCCGCCGCTGGCTCTGGCCGCCTATCTGCTGGCGGTGCTGGTGATGCCGCCCCGTTATGAATTGAAGCGCTGGCTGGATTGACCGAAGGGTTGATCAGCCGGCAGAGAAGGTATTGATAAGGAGCAAGTTATGCTGGAATTTTTCATATTGCTGGTGGTGCTGCTGGTCATGGCACTGACCGGTTTTACCCTGGTAGCCATGTTGCTGGTGAGCGGCCTGTTTGTGCTGCTTGGGGCGCTGGGCGGCATGCTTGCTTTGATCATCAAGCTGGCCCCCTGGTTGCTGCTGGTGCTGGCGGTTTGCTGGCTGATCAGCAACCGCAGCAAGCGTTCCAATACCTACCTCTAACCCGCCTGAGGTTGTGCAAGACGTTGTGTGATGCTCCCTGATTTCCCCTTTCCGGCCACTCATCGAGTGGCCTTTTTTTGCCTGTCGTCCTCAAGGCTGGGTGGCTGCGGGTAACCACTGGGGGCTCCAGCTCTGCCAGAGTGCCGGGCTGTGGATCAGCTGCTCCTTGAAGGATTTTGGCTGCTGCTTGAGGCGATATTCGATGCGCAGAGCCGCCCCCTTCTCGCCGACTTCCTGTTGCCACGCCAGCGTCAGTGGCCCCTTGCCGCGCAGGGCGCGAGCGCCCTTGCCACTCTGGTGCTGACGAAGACGGCGCAGCGGCTCCGTGCTGATCCCGGTATAGAGCAGGCCGGTGGCGGTACGCACCATATAGACAGACCAGCGGGAAGGGGCGGATGGTTGCGGCGCTGGAGTGGTGGTCGCGGGTTCTCTCATTCAAATTCTCTGTGCCAAACTCAGAGGCAGCTCAAGGAGGTGCGATGAGAGTCTGGTTTTGGTTGTGGTTACTGTTGTCGGTCCCGGCTCTGGGGGAGACGATCCGTCTCTATGATTATCATCAGCATCCCCCCTTCAACACCGGAGTGGATGCAGGGCTGAGCCGCGAGCTGGTCAAGTATCTCAATGAAAAGCTGGGTGGTGAACCCAGAATCGAGCTTTGGTTGGTCAATCGCGCCCGGCTGGCGCTGGAGATGGCGGATCCAGACTTTGACGGTCTGGTGGTCTGGGTCAATCCCGCCTGGGTGGGGGATACCCATCGCGAGCGCTATCTCTGGACTTTCCCGGTGATGCGCGACACCAACGAGCTGGTCTCGAACATCGATAA
Source organism: Aeromonas sp. s8 (assembly GCF_040907785.1). Taxonomy (NCBI): domain Bacteria; kingdom Pseudomonadati; phylum Pseudomonadota; class Gammaproteobacteria; order Aeromonadales; family Aeromonadaceae; genus Aeromonas; species Aeromonas sp. s8. The sequence goes on along the minus strand of NZ_JBFOCL010000043.1, from coordinate 41,101 downwards.
CCCAGTCACCTATCGCGGACCCGACTCCCTCAAGGGGTTGGTGTTTGGCGGGGTGGAGGGCTACCGCTATCAGGGGATCGATGATGCGGCCAGCCGCGGCGAGCTGGTACGTCAGGATGCCAAGAAGGTGAAGACCAATCTTGAGCTGCTGGTGCGCGGCCGCATTGATGTGACGCTGGTGAGTGGTTCATCGCTGGGCTTTTTCATCGACGCACAGCACTATCAGGGCAAGCTGTTTATCTCACCCTTCCCCCAATCCAGCTATACCCGCCATATCCTGCTGCCCAAGTCTCGCCCCGAGCTGCATGCCACCCTCAACGACATCGCCGAGCAGATGGATAGGGATCCCCGTTGGCACAAGGTGCTGGAGTCCTATCGCGGCACGCTCTGAGGGCGGCGCTTGAGCCGGTGTAGCGGCAACAGGCTCACCAGCAGACCAGCCCAGACGAAGGCGAAACCGACCGCCTTGATGGGGTCCGGCGCCTCACCAAACCAGTAGATGGCGAGCAGGAAGGCGAGGCTGGGCTCGATATATTGCAGCAGTCCCACAGTGCTCATCCGGGTTCTCGCCACCGCATAGCAGAACAGCCCCACCGGCAGCAGAGTAGCGGGCGCACTGCCCATCAGCAGCAGCTTGTCGGCCAGATCCCCGTTCACGAATGCCCCTTCCCCGTGCCATGCCAGCGTGCCGATGATGATCAGCGCGACGGGCAGTTGCACCATGGCTTCCAGATAGAGGCTGGTGCCGGTGTCGTAGTGGATCTTCTTCTTGATAAGGCCATAGCAGGCGAAGTTGGCCCCCATGATGAGGGAGAACCAGGGGAGCTGGCCGTAGCAGAAGAGCATGTAGGCGAGACCCGCCAGCGCCAGGGCGACCGCCAGATGCTTTTGCGGGGTGAGCCGCTCTTTTAGGAAGATGACGGCGAATACGATATTGAACAGCGGGGTCATAAAGAAGGCGAGGCTGGTGGTCAGCACCTGCCCGGTAGTGAGGCACCAGGTGAACATGCACCAGCTGATGGACATAACGGGGCCCGCCAGCAGAATGAGGCCGAGCTGGCGCGGCTCGCTGCGCAGTTGTGCCCAGGGCACCTTGTGGCCAAGCAGCAAAAACAGGGCACCCAGCAGCACCACAGACCAGAGCACCCGGTGGGAGAGCAGCTCCCACATGTTGACCTCGGGCATGAATTGATAATAGAGCGGCAGCATCCCCCACAGGATGAAGGAGAGGGTCGCGGTGCCGGTACCTAGCCAGTTTTTCATTATTGTCCGTTTATTAAATTAAACACCCATGGCGATAGTAGGGGGTGCGCCCTGTTTCCACAAGAGGGAAAACAGGGAAATGCTGGTACTATCAACGTCATGCAGCGAATCGATAAGTTGTTTGAGCAAATCAGGGCCTGCCGTCTGTGCGAGGCTCATCTGCCGCTGGGGCCTCGTCCGGTGATCCGCGGGGCCGAGAGTGCCCGGCTGCTGATCATCGGTCAGGCGCCCGGCACCCGGGTGCATGCCAGCGGTATCCCGTGGGATGACCCCTCCGGTGACCGGCTGCGCCAGTGGCTTGGTGTCGATAAGGCCACCTTCTACGACGAATCCCGCATCGCCATCATGCCGATGGGTCTCTGCTATCCCGGCAGGGGAAAATCCGGCGATCTGCCACCCAGACCCGAGTGCGCACCCACCTGGCACGACAAGGTGCTGATGCTGCTGCCCAATATTGAGCTGACCCTGCTGATCGGCCAATATTCACAAGCCTACTATCTGCGGGGGGCAGCCAAGGGATCGCTCACCGATACGGTGCGCAGCTGGGCCGACTATGGCCCCGGCTGGCTGCCGTTGCCGCATCCCTCCCCGCGCAACACCCTCTGGCTCAGGAAGAACCCCTGGTTCGAGCAGGAGATCGTCCCCCATCTGCAGCAAAGGGTCGCCCCGCTTCTGGGGAGACCCTGAGTATTAGAGCGCTGGCTCGGCCAGCGGTTTTGGTTTGCTGCGGGCCATGGCGATGAGCGGCAGGACGATGCAGATACAGCCCAGCAGCAGCGGCAGGCCCGGCTGCTCGTCAAACAGCCACACCCCGATGGCCACCGCCATCAGCAGACCGGTGTACTCCGCCGAGGCGATCTTGCTCGCCTCCGCCTTGCGATAGGCCACCACGCATAATCCCGCATAGACCATGATCAGCGCCGAGGAGCCAAAAGCGGGCCACCACATCTGCCACTGCCAGTTGCCCCCTTCCCACAATGCCAGCGCCAGAATGAAGGGCATGCTCAGCACGTTGGTGAAAAACAGGGTCTGGGCGATGGGCTGCTTGAGCGGGATCCGCTTGATCAGCAGATTGTTGAGCGCCATCGACAGCGCCACCCCAAGCGCCGCCAGCGCGGCCCAGTTCACCTCGGTCGGGCGCAGCACGATCAATACCCCGATAAACCCGATAACCGCGGTCAGCACCTTCTGGCGCGAGATCGCTTCCCCCGCCATCCACACTGCCAGCGGCACCATCATCAGGGGGGCGGCATAGAAGAGGGCATTGGCAGTGGCGAGCGGCAAGCGGGTGAGGGCCACCACCATCAGGCAGACGCCGACCGCCCAGATATGAGCCCGCAGCAGGTGCCACTTGATGGCCACCGGCGGGTTGCGGCGCCATGACCAGAGCAGCCAGGGCATCAGCAGAATGGCGGCCGAGAGCTGGCGAAAAAAGACAAACTGGAAGATGGGTTGATCCGGCTCCAGTACCTTGACCAGCGCATCGGAAAAGACCGCCACCATATTGCCCAGCACCAGATAAAGGATGCCGATCCCTACTGCATTCATACCACCTCCCACTTCAGATGAGGGGAGGGTAGCGCGGGGGCCTTTATCCAGTAAAATGATAAAAAATGACCACCCATGAGATATTTAGATAATGAAGCTTCCTCCTCTGCGTGCGGTGCAATATTTCGAGGTAGTGGCCCGGCTGCTCAGCTTCTCCCGTGCCGCCCTTGAACTGAACGTCAGCCAGAGTGCGGTCAGCCACCAGATCCGCCTGCTGGAGGATTTTCTGGGGGAACGCTTGCTACTGCGTCAGGGGCGGCTGCTCTCGCTGACGCCACAGGGGGAGAGCTACTTCGAGGGGATTGCCGCCGGCCTCGGCCAGATAGCCCAGAGCAGCGAGCAACTGCGCGGTGGCGGCGAGATGCGGCTGCGCCTCGCGGTCTACAGCTCCTTTGCGGTGAAGTGGCTGATCCCGCGGTTGGCCGGATTGCGCCAGCTCTACCCCGAGCTGGATCTGAGTCTGGAGATGGTGGCGGAAGATCCCGAACTTTCCGATCGGGTGGCGGACTGCTTTATCACCGTCTCACCCCACGGTCGGGGCTACTGCCACGACCTTATCTATCAGGAGCGGCTCTTTCCGGTCTGTAGTCGCCGCCTGTTGCAGCAGATCTGCGGGGAGTGGCCTGAGGCCATCTGGCAGTTGCCGCTGCTCTCGGTGCAGTCCATTTACAAGGCGCGGGGCGAGGATTGGCAGCGCTGGGCCAAGGCGGGCGGGCTGGTGATCCCGGACGAGGCGCGGATGCACCATTTCAGCCATGTGCTGCTGGCGATGGAGGCGGCTGCCTGGGATCAGGGGGTGGCGTTCGTGAATGACTACATGCTGCGGCCCGATGATCCCCAGCTGGTGGCCTTGCCGGTACACCAGCTGGAGACGGGGGATGCCTTCTACTTCACCTGCAAGCGCTCGCGGGCTCATGAGCCTGCCATCAGCCGGTTGCGCCAGTGGCTGATGATGGAGACACGCCAGAGCATGCCGCTCTAGCCTGCACCGTTACGCTCTCTTGAACTGGCTCAGTACAAACAGGCTGGTGGCACAGACGACGACCGAAGGCCCAGCTGGGGTGTCCTGATACCAGGAGAGGGTCAGCCCCCCCAGCACGGCGAGACAGCCGATCAGCGCGGCAAAGCCAGCCATCTGCTCCGGCGTCTGGCTGAAGCGGCGGGCGGTGGCGGCGGGGATGATCAGCAGGGAGGTGATGATCAGCGCCCCGACAAACTTCATCGCCACGGCAATCACCAGCCCAATCAGCAGCATCAATACACAGCGCAGCACATCGACCCGGATCCCCTCGACCCGTGCCAGCTCTTCCGAGATGGTCATGGAGAGCAGGGGATCCCACAGTCGCCACAGGGTGAGCAGCACCAGTGCGCCACCGCCGTAGATCCAGAGCAGGTCCATCGGTTGTACCGAGAGCAGGTCGCCAAACAGGTAGGCCATCAGATCCACCCGCACGTTATCCATAAAACTCAAGGTAACCAGACCGAGGGACAGGGCGCTGTGGGCCAGAATGCCGAGCAGGGTATCGGTGGCCACCTGCTGGTTGCGACTCATGATCACCAGCAGCATCGCCATGGCGAGGCAGCAGACCACCACCGCCAGGGTGAGATCGACCTGCAGCAGGATGCCCAGCGCGATGCCGAACAGACAGGCATGGGAGAGGGTGTCGCCAAAATAGGCCATCTTGCGCCATACCACGAAGCTACCGAGGGGGCCGGCCAGCAGGGCGATGCCGAGGCCGGCCGCGAGGGCGTATAACAGAAAGCTGTCCACTTGAATGTCCTGTTGCTTGCGCTATTTGCTGTGAGCGTTGTTGCGAGAGGGCAGGCGGATGACGGGAGCCTGCGGTTCATGATGATGGTGTTCGCCGTCGCAGTGGTGATGATGGGTATAGACCGCCAGTACCTCCTGCTCCGGTCGCCCGAACAGGCGGGCAAATTCGGGGTGGCGCGCCACGCTTTGCGGCTCGCCATGACAGCAGACGTGGCGATTGAGGCAGATCACCTCGTGGGTGCTGGCCATCACCAGATGCAGGTCGTGGGAGACCATCAGCACGGCGCAATTAAATTCGGCGGCGAGCTGGCCGATCAGGGCGTAGAGCTCGATCTGGCCGGTGATATCAACCCCTTGCACCGGCTCATCCAGCACCAGCAGCTCGGGCTTGACCAGCAGGGCGCGAGCCAGCAGCACGCGCTGCATCTCGCCGCCGGAGAGCTTCTGCATCCGGTTTTCCAGCAATCCCTCTGCGCCCACCCGGGCCAGTGCTTCCTCGATGGAGAGGCGGCTATTTTTGCCCAGTTGCAGGAAGCGGCGAACCGTCAGCGGCAGGGTGGGATCCAGATAGAGGCGCTGTGGCACATAGCCGACTCTCAGATCGCGGCTGCGGGTGATCTTGCCCGAGTCCGGGGTGAGCAGACCCAGCACCAGCTTGCTCAGGGTGCTCTTGCCCGCCCCGTTGGGGCCGACGAGCGTGGTGATTTTGCCTTTATTGAGGGTAAAGGAGACCTTGTCGAGCACAGAGCGTCCATCAAACGAGAGAGAGACCTCTTTCAGCTCTACCAGTTGGCTCATGACAACTCCGGGGTTTACAGCCAGTGAGAGTTATAATATAACAAAAAGCAGCTGTTATATTATCACATACTCACCCCCTGACGAGATTCACCAATGAGAATTATTGCGCTTTTCACTGCCCTGCTGGCGGTGAGTTTGCCTGTTCGTGCCATTGAGGTACTGACCACCATCAAGCCGCTAGGCTTCATCGCAGCAGCGATCACTGACGGCGTGAGCGAGCCCAAGGTATTGCTGCCCACCGGTGCCTCTCCCCACGATTTTTCCCTGCGTCCGTCCGATATTCGCAGCATCAACAGTGCTGGGCTGGTGGTATGGGTTGGCCCCGAGCTGGAAGGTTTTATGGCCAAGCCGCTGGCCAATCATCCCCATGCTCTGGCCCTGACTCAGGTTGAGGGGATGCCACTGTTCAACTACGCGACTCAGGATAGTCACGATTCCCATGACCATGATGATCACGATCATGCCGCCCACGAGCACGGTGACCATGATGAAGGGCATGAGGGACATCATCACGAAGGGGTCGATCCCCATATCTGGCTTGGCCCGACGCAGGCCAAAGTGATTGCCAAGGCGATTGCAAGTGAATTGGGCAAGCTGGATCCGGCCAATCAGGCTCGTTATGACGCCAACCTCGCGGCATTTGATGCCAAGGTAGATGCCAAGGACAAGGTGATTGCTGGCCAGATGAAGGCAGTGAATGAGAAGGGGTACTTTGTATTCCACGAGGCGTATGGCTACTGGGAGCGCCACTACGGCATGAGTTCAAAGGGTCACTTTACCGTGAGCCCTGAGCGTCGCCCGGGCGCCAAGACCCTGGTGGATATTCGCAAGGCACTGGAAGAGAAGCAGGCGAGCTGCATTTATGCCGAGCCGCAATTCTCACCGGCTGTGATCGAATCGGTGGCTCGCAATACCGGCGCCAAGGTGCTGTTGCTTGATGAGGTGGGTGAACAGGTACCGCTCGGCCCGGATGGTTATCCCCAATTCATGCAGCAACTGGCAGACGCATTCGCACAGTGTCGCTGATCGCCTGCTGAGCCTCTCATCCGGAGGGACTATACTGACCTCCAGCATCTGACATGGAGTGTCCGGTATGAAATGGTTGTTGATCCCGGCCTGCACGTTGGCGCTATGTTGCGCCAACGTGCAGGCTTCGCGTCTTTCCGAATATATTGCCAGTCCGGATCTGCGGGCCAAGCTGCAGGAAGTGTATGGTGGCCGGGCCATCCAGCGGGCCGAGGCATTCTCTCGCTTGCTCACCCCCAGAGCGGGTACAACCGACCAGCAGAAGATCGAGCTGGTGAACAACTACTTCAACAATCTAACCTACAGTGAAGACCCCAAGCTGTGGGGAGATGAGGATTACTGGGCCAATCCGCTGGAGTTCATCGGCGCCCGGGGTGGGGATTGCGAGGATTACAGCATCTCCAAGTACTACACCCTGATGGAGCTGGGGGTGGATGAGAAGAAGCTGCGACTGGCCTACGTCAAGGCGGTGCGTTACAACCAGTTCCACATGGTGACGCTCTACTTCCCGACACCCAAGGCTGACCCAATGGTGCTCGACAACATCAACAGCCGGATCCTGCCGGGCAGCAAGCGAACCGATCTCATCCCCGTCTACAGCTTCGATGCCAAAAGCATCTGGATCATGAAGTCACGGCGGGAAGGGACGCTGGCGGGGAGTGCCGATCGGTTGGCGCAGTGGACATCGATGAAGACCCGTTTCTCCAGCGAGCAACTGCGCTCTCCTCGTCGTCAGTTATAGCTTGCCCGCCGCCTTCAACTCATCGAAATATTTCACCGCGCCCGGATGCTGTTCAATACTCAGCACCGGGCCGGTTTTATTGCGTGCCCGGTGAAACATATTGGCGTAGCCATAAGTCTGCTCATTGAACTTGGTCTGCTGGGTCAGCATGGCCTTGGTCAGACGATAGACAGACTCTTCCGGCATGTTTGCATTGGTGACCAGGGTGGCGGCAATGGCAAAGGTGGGGGTCGCCTTCAGATTGCCGGGGTAGATGCGGGCGGGCACCTGACTACGTTGGTAATATTTGACCCCTTTGAGTAGCTGATCACGGGTGGCCCCATCGATGGGGAGGAAACTGACCGCGCAGCGTTTGGCGGTGTCGAGCACAATCCGGTTCGGGTGTCCCATCACCAGTGCAAATGCGTCGATCTGCTTGCTGCAGAGCGCATCCGGCAGGTTGGCCATGCTCTTTAGATCGAGATCCTGTTCTTTCGCTCCCAAGATGTTGAACAGGGTCAGCGCCGTCTGGCGGGTTCCCGAGCTCTTCAACCCCATGTCGATGGGGGCGAGCTTGAGCTGTTCCAGTGAAGTGATATCGCCATCGGCACGGATCACTATGGTGAAGGGCTCGGCATGGGTGGCAAACAGGGCGCGCAGCTCAGGTTGCGGCTGCGTGGCAAAAGGGCCCAAGCCCTGGCTTGCCTGATATAGCCAGTCTGATTGCACCATGGCGTAGGAGGTCTCGCCACTCTTCAGCCGCTTCAGGTTTTCTATTGAACCCGATGAGCTCTGCAATGTGCACGCAAGTTGCTCATCAACCTCATGGGCCAGACGGCAAAACTCTTTGGTTATCTGGTGATAAATCCCCTGCTCACCCCCGGTGGTGATGGTGACGGTTTCAGCCATCAGGCCGGGTTGCCACAGCAGGGGCAAAAGCATGGCGAGCTTCTTCATGATTGCGCCTCCTTGGCATAACCATCGATACCCCAGGTCCGCAGTTTGTCGATGTCGCGACACTCTCCCGATTCTGCCAGCAGGGTATAACCGGCGGCATGCATGGTTTGGGAGAGCAGATTCCAGTAGAGCGGCGCATCGGTCAGCTGACAGCTGATAAAAATGGGATTGAGTGGGTCAAGTTGATTGAAGGTATCCGCATTGAGGGGAATGGCGCTGAAGGCGAGCTCACACCCCTGTTCCTGCAACGCAGCCAATGTGGCTTGGCCATGGGCTGGGAATGTGGCTACATCCCAGCGCCAATCCAGTGTTTTTCCTCGACCCTGGCTTAGCAGAGGGGCGATCTCGGACCATTGCGGGTGATTGAGCAGGGAGAGGGGCAGCAAGACCCCTTCTATATGAGAGTGCTGCCACTGTTGCAGGGCGCTCTGGATGGTTGCGAGATCGCTGTCGGCACCGAGGGGCTGACTGGGCAAGAAACGCTGATAGAGCGCGATCTCCCCTTGTGTGGAGACAAATTTTTGCAGTTGCCCGCCTTCCGGCAGCGGGCTCACTCCTTGCAGCGGCTGTGGGGGCGTCAGCGGCAGTTGTTTTCCCAGCTGGGTGATTTTGAGTCGTTGTTGCAGCAGATCCCGTTTGCGTTCGGAAACCAGTTGGTTGATGGAAAGAGCCACTTCTTTGAGGTCTTGCAACCAGGGAGTGGGCAGGGTGCTGTTGAACTGGTGTTTGCGGATACGGATCAGCTGCAGGTTGATCTGCTCCAGAGGCTGCAGCAGGCGTTTGCACACCAGGGAGATGATCAGGGTAAATACGACGAGGCCCGCCAGCAGCGCCAGACCGGTGCGACTGATGGCATTCCACAGATGCTGATAGGCGTAGCCGCTATGTCCCTCAAGGGTCAGAGTGCCCAGCATGCGCCAGCCATCGGTCAACTCTTGCTCAATTTTGACGGGGGGCATGCCGATAACCGAGGGAAGCCAGCCGGGGACATTTTGCTGGGTAGAGTGGAAGACCTTCTGAAACAGCAACTGGCCATCGGGATCGATCAGGGTGACCGAGCTGACGAAGCCGCCGTCGAACATGGCATTGACGATGGTCTCGGCCAGTACATTGTCGTCATTGAGCAGGGTTCCTTGCAGCACCAGCCCGAGAGCGGTGATGGCGGTTTCCAGGTTGGCTGACATCTGGTCGAGGATGGATTGGCGGACTGTCGTGACTTCCAGTGCAAACAGCAGCGCTGCGCCGATCAGGAACAGGACGACAATTATTCTGATTAACAGTTTTGCTAACGACATATCCACTCCATGGAAAAGTTATCGCAACATTTTGGGTTTCTATTCAGTATCGAATCCGACCCGGTTCTTAAAAATAGGAAAAAATGGTTAAAAAAGACGATCATTTCTGCCCATCCGGGCGGGTTATGCATAAAATGTGAGGTTCATGCAGATTGTGATGAACTTTTTGTAACTATTTGTGTCCAACAAACAGTTTTATACGGTTTTGTCACAACTGACATCGCAACTCACACTCTTTAGATCTAAATACAGGATAGCGGATGAAACGTCTCCGTCCCTTGGTAGTACAGGCTGCCAATTGGGAACCACCGGTTCCCCGCAAACACTTTTACGCCATGCTGATGCTGACGGCCATGACCCTGTCAGCAGTGGCATTATTGCCAGCTCCGGGTGACATCCTCGAGCGGCCGCTGCGTCTTGAGTTGCCCATTGATACCGCAGGTACGGCAACCAACGAAAACAACACCGACTTTAACGAAATCCCCGATCACGAACTGGTTGATCAGAGTGCGCCGGATGACGACATCCCGGTCGACACCACCCCCCAGTGGCAGGATTACCGGGTCCGCAACGGCGAAAACCTGACCGCCATTTTTAACAATCTCGGTCTCTCCACCACCACTCTCTACAAGGTGCTGGACGCGGACAACAAGAACTATCTGGCGCGCCTCAAGCCGGGCCAGAATATCGAGCTGCTGATCGATCAGGACAACATCCTGCAGCAACTCAAAATCCGCCTGAACATCAAGCAGACGCTGGTGATGGCGCGCAGCGACGATGCCTATACCGCCTCCATGATTAATGAGAAGGTCGAGTGGCAACCGCAGCGTTACAACGGCGTGATCAACGGCAGCTTCTATGTCAGTGCCCGCAATGCGGGGATTCCGGCCAACCATATCCAGAAAATTGCCAACCTGTTCCAGTGGCGAATGAATTTCGCCAAGGATCTGCAGAAGGGCGACAAGTTCAAAGTGCTGGTACGCCAGGAGACGGTGGAAGGCAAAAGCACTGGCAACAGCCAGCTGCTGGGGGTGGAAGTGACCAGCCAGGGCAAGACGGTGTCGGCCTGGCTCTCCGATGACGGCAACTATTACGACGGTCAGGGCAACAGTCTAGAGCGCGGATTCCGCCGCTACCCGACCCACAGCCGCTATCGGATCAGCTCCAATTTCAACCCGGCGCGCAAACATCCGGTAACCGGTATGGTTCGTCCTCATGAGGGCACCGACTTCGCAGTGCCGGTGGGTACGCCAGTGCTGGCGACCGGCGATGGCGTCGTCCAGAAGGCAACCAGCCACCCGCTGGCGGGCACCTATATCGTCATCAAGCATGGCCGTACTCTCTCTACCCGTTATCTGCACCTGAGCAAGCTGCTGGTCAAAACCGGTCAGCGAGTGAAGATGGGCGACAAGATCGGCCTCTCCGGCAACACCGGTCGCTCGACCGGTGCTCACCTGCACTACGAGCTGCGGATCAACAACCGCCCGGTCAATGCCATGACCGCCAAGCTGCCGATGGCTGAACCGCTCAGCGGCAAGGAGCGTCGTCAGTTCCTTGCCAAGGTGAAGAGCTACCGCAAGGAGCTGGCCGCGGGTTGATTCCTGTCGTCACAGTCTGAAATGAAAGGCCCCGCCAGATTGGCGGGGCCTTTTTACATGCGCCGTGAGGGTCAATAACCCTTGTCGAAGTCGATCTTGCCATCCAGTGGCTGGCCATCGATAAAGCGGATGTAGTTGCGCACAAAGATCTGGGCTACATCATCCGGGAAGCTGTAGGCGCTGTTGTGGGGGGTGACGATGAGGTTGGGTTGGCCCCACAGTGGACTGTCGGCGGGTAGCGGCTCCTGCTCGAACACATCCAGCACCGCCATCGCCAGCTTGCCGGTGCGCAGTGCGGTGAGCAGATCGCCCGAGTGTACGGCGCTGCCACGGCCGACGTTGAACAGGATGGCGCCCGGTTTGCAGTGTTCGAAGCGGGCGGCATTGAACAGATGACGGGTATCGCGGGTGGCAGGCAGCACGCTGACGATGACATCGGCCTGCGCCAGCATCTTGTTGAGCGCAGGTAGTTGATAAACCTGATCAAACCCGGCCCGCTCCCGACCGCTGCGGCTGATGCCCAGCACCTTCATGCCAAAATGTTTGCCGGTATGGGCGATATGCTGGCCAATGCTGCCGGTCCCCAGGATCAGCATGGTGCGCCCCTTGAGGCCCTGATAGGGGTGGCTTTGCCACAGTCGCTGTTTCTGCTGTTCCCGATAAAGGGGGATTTGGCGCATCAGGCTGAGCAGATGACCAAAGACATACTCGCTCATCAGCGGGCCGAAGATGCCGCGCACATTGGTGAGTTGATAGTCGCGGCGACTGTCAGGGTCGAGCAGCACATCGACTCCCGCATAGGTGGACTGGAACCAGCTCAGCTTGTTGGCTTTGGGCAGCAGCGGTTTGGCACGGGCCGGTTCGGCCATCAGAATATGGGCTTCGCCGATCAGCTTCTCGGCATCGCTCTGGTTATCGGCTCGCAGAATGCGCAGATGGGGGAGATTGGCGGCCTTGAGCAGCCGTTCGTAGTGAGCATTATCCTGGCTGAGCAAAAGAAGGGTACGTTGGCTCATACTCTTGTTCCTTATCAGAATTTGCGGCGCAACAAGATGCCGCTCTCGACCCATCTTACCTGACTTCATATCGCAACATAGCCGACCAGGGCGCTTTTTCGTTTTCGCCGCGCCCCTCGTGGGCTACAATCTGCCCCACATTTTGCAAAGGATCCGACTCCAGTGTTTGGTGACAAGTTTTATAAGCGACTGGCCGAGCTACAGCCTTGGCAACAGACCGTCTACACCCTGGCGCTGGCAGAGCGCATGTACCCCAACTATGCCCTGTTCTGTCAGGCCTCCGGTTTTGGCAATGCTGGCGCTTTCCGGCATGCGCTGGATCAGATGTGGGTCTACCTCACCGTCAAGGGATCCCGGGTCAATCTGGGGGCCATTCTCGAAGAGTTCGAGTCTCACATTCCGGATCCCCGCAAGTTTGAATCCTACGGAGCCTATCCCGCGCTGGATGCCTGTGTTGCGCTGGGCTGCGCCTATAACTCGGTGATCTGCCGGGTTGGCGAAGAGGCCAACGATGCCAGTCATGCCTCAGTCGGTACTGTGGCCGGTTTTATCGAGCTGCTGGAAGAGCGGGATCTGACCGAAGAGGAGCTCTACGAGCACGAGTACATGGAAGCCGAGCTGGAGTTCCAGGTCGAGCTGCTCAAGCGGGTTGCCCATGAGCGCGACAGCGATCGTATCCTGGCCATCAGAGCATTCGCCTCTCAGGATGGCGTCTCCAATATCGGGATCAGCCTGGAAGAATAATCCTCTGCAGCCCCTGATCGAAAAAGCTCCCATTCGGGTAAGTGCGCCTCGAACAAGCTGTTTTGGGGATTGTCTAGTGTGAAAAAATCCGAAACCAATTGATTTGGTTTCGGATTTTTTATTTTTATTGCACAGGCGATAGATTGACTGGCATGACGGGCTTTATGCCAGCTGGCGTCGTTTTTTTATCTCTGCAATCGGCGGATGGCCGATTAGCTGGCGCTCTGGCGCACTTCTGCGGCGATTTGGTCGAGCAGCTGTTGCCAGCCCTGACCCAGTTCGTTCACCAGTGCGTTGTAGCCATCGGCTGGCAGTACTCGCTCCTGACGGAAGGGGGCATCGCGCAGCACTGTGCCATCTTCCGCCAGCAGGCGCCAGCGACCGCTCAGCACGGCGCTGCCGTCATGACGGCCCTGAAAGCGCTCCACCAGAATGGTCAGCACCGGCCCCTTGCGGGCGCCATCCTGCCGTACCACCCAGCCCGGCAGGCGGGTGGAGAGGCCATTGAGGGTTAGCTGGTTGAGCTGATCGTCCAGCGCACCGGCCCAGCGATGGTACTCGGTGAAGTGCAGCTCTTGACCTTCCAGCTGATAGACCAGACTGATCCGGTCGAGCTGGCTGGCCAGCGCCACCGGGCGCAGCACCAACTGGTGCTGCGGTTGGGCCGGGGCAGTCACGGGTTGCTGACTATCGGCATCGAGCGAGTAGTAGTGCAGGCTTGGTTGGCTGCTGCAACCCGCCAGCAGGCCCAGCAGGGCCAGCGTCAGGAGCTCTTTTTTCATTGTTTGCCTCGCTTGGGCTCAGGGTCCGATGGATGCGCGCGATCGAAGATCAGCGAGCTGGGCTGCTCGTTGAGGGAGTGCACCAGCGGCTGCAGTTCGCGCATCAACTGATTGAGGGTCTGCACCGACTGACGCAGATCCTGATTGGTCTGCGACTGGGCATCATAGGCCTGCAGGGTCTCCTGCAACTGCTTGAGGCTCTCGTTGAGCGAGGCGGGCAGCTGCTGGGTAGAATCCTTGGCTGTGAGCTTGTTCAGGTTGGCGCTGACTGCACTGATGTTCTTCAGGGTGCCATCCAGGGTGGTGAGTGACCCGTTGACCTTGGTCAGGGTGGTCGCCATGTCCATGTCGACAAACTTGTCGAGGATGAGGTTCACCTTGCGCTCGATCTGATCCAGCCCGCCCTGCACGGTGGGGAAGACCTGATAACCGGCCAGCTTGGCCTGCTCGAAGCGCGGCGCGTCCGGATAGAAGTTGAGATCGATGATCTTGCCGCCGGTCAGCAGGCTCGAGGTCTTGAGGCTGGCACGCAACCCCTCCTTGAACTGCTTGCCGAACAGGGCGCGCCATTGATCTTTCTCCGCCTTGGCATAGCGGTGGGAGAGGCGCTGTACCTCGATGCGGGCCAGCACCGGGATCTGGCGGCTCTTGAAGATCTGCACGCCCTTGTCCTCGATGAGGTAGGGGGCGGAGATGACGGTACCGACCCGGATACCGCGATACTGCACCGCCGCGCCCGGGTGCAGGCCACCCACGTTGTCATCGAACAGGAAGACGTAGTCGATGAACTGATCCAGACTACCGGCCAGCACGCTTGCCTCATCCTGGAACAGGGTGAACCCTTCCATCTGTTTGACCGGTTCGCCAGGCGCCCAGCCGGGTGGCAGACCCATGGTAATGCCGCCATCGATCAGGCTCTCCAGCGAATCCATCTTCACCTTCATCCCCTCGCTGCTCATGGAGACCTCGAAGCCCGGGGTCATCCAGAAGCGGGAGTTGCTGCTCACCAGAATGTCATAGGGGGCGTGGATGAAGATTTGATACTGCATCTCGCTCTTTTCCGGCAGGAACTTCGCCTCTTCCACCTGACCTATGGTGAAGCCCTGATAGTTGATGGGGGAGCCTTCTCCAAGCGCGCGAGTGTCGCGACTACTGAGGGTGAGACGCAGCCCCTTGGCATCGAGGGAGGCGAGCGGCGGTTTGTCGAGCATGGCGTATTCATCTCGCGCCCGACCTTTCTTGCCGGGGGCGAGCTCGATATAGGCGCCGGAGAGCAGGGTGCTCAGACCCGATACCCCTTCACGGCCCACTCTGGGCTTGACCACCCAGAACTGGCTGTCACCGCGCAGCATGCCGGAGGCGGCATTGGTCAGCCGTCCTTTCAGCACCGCATGGCTGTAGTCATCGCTCAGCTCGACGGCCTCGATGCGGCCGACGTCCACTTCGCGGGAGCGGATCACCGTCTTGCCAGCGACTATGCCCTCGGCAGTGGCGACTGTCAGGGTGAAACTGGGGCCCTGGGAGTACCAGTGCTGGAACAGCATCCAGAGACCGATGAACAGCGCCAGCAGGGGCACCATCCAGATTGCGGCGGCAGAGCTCAGAAAGTCAGAGCCCGGTTTCCACCTTTTTTTACGCTCACTCACGTTCGCGTTCTCCTTGTTGTAAATCCCAGATCAGGCGGGAGTCGAAACTCATGGCGGCGACCATGGTGATCAGCACCACACCAGCAAATGCGACGGCCGCAGGGCCGGGGTAGATGGTCATCAGATTGTCGAGCCGGATCAGGCCCGCCAGAATGGCCACCACGAAGACGTCGATCATCGACCAGCGTCCGACAAATTCGGTCATGCGATAGAGTTTGAGCTTGCCGAGGGGGGAGGTGACATTGCCGCGCTGCACCATATAGCAAAGCCAGAATAGCGCCAGTATTTTCACCAGCGGCACCACCACGCTGGCGAAAAAGATCACCGCAGCTATGGGGTAGGAGCCCATGGCCCACAGCAGCACCACACCGCCGAGGATGGTGGAGGGGCTGTCATCACCGAGGAACACTGTATCCATGATGGGATAGACGTTGGCCGGAATGTAGAGAATTGCGGAGGTAAACAGCAGCGCCCAGGTGCGGTTCAGGCCGCCCGGCTTGCGGGCATGCAGCTTGCCGCCGCAGCGGGAGCAGCTGTGGCTACCCACCTCGCTCAGGGCGCCACAGATATGACAGCCCACCAGACCTGATTCCAGCGCGCCCGCTTCCGGGTCGATCTCCCGCGCCTCGGTCGGGCCGAACAGCCGCTGCCACAGCCACATCTGATCCAGCGAGGAGATCATCTTGATGAGCAGCACGGTGTAACCGACGAAAGCCCAGAATGACAGCCCCATCTTGATGTCGGCCATCCCCATCAGCTTGACCAGCGAGATGAGCACGCCCACCAGAAAGACATCCACCATCAGCCAGGGTTTGATCCGGCAGAGCAGACGGCCGAGGGAGCGCAGGGCATTGCTGTGCAGATCTTTATCGATCCGCCACAGCACCAGCATGATGGAGCCCATATAGACCAGCGGCAGGCCGATCAGGGTCAGGCTCAGTACCGCGCCGAGAAACAGATAGCCCTCATCCACCAGGGTGGTGATGCTCTGCAAAAAGGTCATCTCCTGGCCCACCCCTTTGGCCGAGAAGGACATAAAGGTAAAGGCATTGGCGAGCACGAACATGATGAGTGCTGCGAACCCGTAGGAGATCGGCAGCAACTCCTGCTGTGGCAGGTGGCGACTCAGGGTGTGTCCGCAACGGGGGCAGCAGCTGGCCTGTCCCACCTCGAGCGGTGTGGCTGGTATCAGCAGGTCACACTCTTCGCAGGCAGTGGCATCATGGACATAGGTGGTGTGGTGTTGGTGTGAAACCGGATGCAAGATAAAACCCCAGATAAGGCCCGTGGTAGAGCCAGAGCTGGCGATTATCGCAGTTGTGCTGGTCAGCGACCAGCCCCCGGAGGCCGCTATTGCTGGCGGGAGTGAGAATGACTTTGACAAGCCAGTGCCCATTTAGCACAATCAAACGCCACTTTTTTTCCGCGGGACAATAATTTATGACAACTGAATCCCCCAGCTACTCCACGATTGAGCAAGCCTTCTCCCTCGGGAACGGGCAAGATTCTGCCCTCAACTGGTTGCGCAAGAACCGCAGTCAGGTCGCTATTTTTCTGGTGAGCGGCATCAAGCTGGAAGGCACCATCAGCGGGTTCGACCAGTACAGCGTGCTGCTGACAGATGCTCATGGTAACCAGCAGCTGGTCTACAAGGCCAAGATCTCCACCATCGCCATGCACACCGGCCGTCCGCAAGTGAACATCCAGCGTGCTCGCAAGCCGCGTGTCTCCATGGCGCCGCGCCCCCACGGTGCGCCGGGTCGTTATGACGACAATCAGGGCGGCGGCAACAACGAGTAATCGTCTGCCCCGCACGCCCCGTTGACGCGCCCTGCGTCAGCGGCTGACGGAACCTGCTCTCATTTTCATTCATGTCCCGTATGAGAGCCGGTTCCGGTTATCGCCCCTTGCAGGGCGATATTTTTTTCCGCACTACGCGGTTATGCCAACCGGTTGACCCTCTTTGACCATGCAGGTCTGCATACCCGCCGCTTCTCCGGCCTGTACCCCGATACCGGTATCTTCAAACACCAGACAGCCTGATGGCTCGACCCCCAGCTTGCTGGCGACCAGCAGGAAGGTGTCCGGATTGGGCTTGTGCAGCTCCACATCGTCTGCGGTGACCACCACAGAGAAGTAGCGTTCCAGCCCGGTGTTGCGCAGCACCGCTTCGGCGTTGACGCGGGGCGAGCCGGTGCCGATCCCCATCGGGATGACACCATGATAGCGCTCGACCAGCGCCTGCATGGCCGGAAAGACGGTCGCCTTGTGCAGGTTGGCCACATAGTGGGCGGTCTTGCAGCGGGTGACTTCGAGCGGATCGAGGGGGAGCTGCTGCTCCTGTGCGACCAGCAGGGCTATCTTGCCGCTCGGCATGCCACCCAGTTCATAGAACCAGTCGGCATCGAAGCGAAAGCCAAACTCACGGGCGGTATGTTCCCAGGCGGCGAGGTGCAGCGGCATGGAGTCGACCAGGGTGCCATCAAGGTCAAAGACCAGGCCTTGGAATCCGGAAAGGGTCATGGTGCGGGTCAGTCTCTGAAAAAAGGGAGCCCATTCTAGCCAGTGGCTCCCCGCCTCGCCATCACCTAGCTGGTGAGAAACGCTTGCCCCCACATTTGTGACTGAAAATAGACGGGGGTGAGCTGGGCCGGATCGAGTTGATATTTGGGGGCAAGCTGTTCCAGCAGGGCCCAGTTGCCCTGTTCATAGGTGCTGACCAGCTGAAACAGATGAAAGAGTGGCCCTTCGTGCAGTTCGATGGCGCGCTGCACGCTCTTGGGCAGGTGGGCCATCAACGGCTCCGACAGCAGGGAGCCATCGAGCACCAGTCCTACCAGAAAGGCCCAGCTGGCCTCCGCTTTACCGAGGGCGGTGAGGGCAATCAACTCGCAGAAGCGGCCGCGGGCGATGGCCATGCGGGTGCAGGCCTCCGGCATGTGCTGGCTCACCCGGGCCAGACCGTTGATCAGCACGAACTTGCGGATCTCCTGCTCCCCCAGATAGGAGAGGGCGCGGGGTACCGAGGTGATGGGGGCGGCATGATCGAAGCCGGGGGCGTTGACGTAGGTGAGCAGCAGGCCGGGCAGCCAGGCATCCTGCTCCAGCAGGCGGGCTACCTGGGCGAAGGAGAACTCTTCGTGGCAGATGAGCTGAAGGATCTGCTGCACCAGCGCCATATCGGGCTGGTTGGCCCGCTGATTAACCAGCTCCGGACGGGCGAGAAAGCCGCCGGCAAAGAAGTCGACCCCCGCCTCCCGCAGCGGGAGAAAATCCGCCCAGGTTTCGATGTTCAGCGCCATCCGCTTGTGCTCGGTGGGCTGACAGATCCCCTCTTCCCCCATCCAGTACACTAGCAAGCGGCTGGCGCCGAGCCAGCGCGGATCCCGGTTGGCGCCGTGCACCGCCAGTCTGCGCCGACTGTCGCGCCACTGCTCCAGCACCGGGAACGAGTTGGGCTGGCGTTCGCTGGAGGCTTCAACCAGCGGGATCGCGTCCTGATCCAACAGCAGGGGACGCTGTTCATCGAGCTGTTCGTGGGTGAAGGGCACCAGATATTGACGCCCCTGCGCCAGCAGGCGGCAATGTTGCGCCAGTGAAGACCATTCGACCGGTGAACTGAGCTGATAGTCGATGCCGTAGGCCACCAGAGCCAGGCGACGATTGAAGATGGGGTAGCGACGCAACAGCATGGGATCACCGATAGGCCAGAGTGCGGGCCCTCCCTTGTGACTTGGCGTGGTAGAGCGCCTGGTCAGCCTGTTCGGTCAGGGTCTGCCATGCTCCGTCCTGGGAGGGAACCAGATAGCTAAAGCCTATGCTAACCGTAATGAAATCAGCAACCCGCGAGGCGGGATGGGGCATTTTCAAGCGGGTTAGGCCATCATGGATCCTCTCGGCCAGTTGTTCGGCCTCACCGGGTTGGGGGGCGCAGAGCAGAATGACGAACTCCTCCCCGCCATAACGGGCTACCAGATTGGTGCAGCGCCGTTCAGCATCCCGCAGCACATGGGCCACCTGTTGCAGGCAGAGATCCCCCTTGGCATGGCCGAAGTGGTCGTTGTAGGCCTTGAACTCGTCCACATCGATCATCAATACCGCCAGCAGGTTCTGGGTGCGTCGTGCCCACTCCCACTCCCGCTGCATGGTGATGTCCCACTGGCGCCGGTTGGCGATGCCGGTGAGGGGATCTTCCAGCGACAACAGGGAGAGGCGGTGATTGGCCTCCTCCAGCGCACGGTTGGTCTTGGCCAGCTGCATGGTGCGCTCGGCGACCCGGGCCTCCAGCTGGCGGTTGAGGGTTTCCAGCTGCTCCTGAGTACGTTGGCGGATCAGCAGTTGTGACAGGATGGCGGCGTACTGTTTGAAGATCTCGCTCTGATAGGCCTTGAGCGGCCGGTGCCAGAGCAGGTTGTCGGCGGCGATCCAGCCGATGGGAGTGGTGCCATCCCATAGCGATACCATGGCGTTCCAGCCACGGCCCACCTGCTGCTTCTCGTAGTAGAGGGGGGTATCTTCCATCACCAGCACGTAATCCTTGCGCCTGAGCGCCTCTTGCACCGTGGGGTGATCCGGAATGGGGCTGATGAAGTTGTGTTCATCCATCAGCTCGCCCTCTTCGCTGGTGCCCCAGGTGCCGCGCATGGTCTTGCCATCGGGTTCGATCAGGAAGATGGCGACCCGATCGAACTGCAGCTCCTTGCGGGCCAGCAGCACGGCATCCCGCAGCAGATCGTTCTCGCTGCGACTGCGGGAGAGGGTAACGCTTACCATGTGCAGCGCCTGCAACATGGTGAGGAAGGAGCCTTGCAGTGCCTGACTCTGAACCAGATCGGTCTGGGTATGTAGCCGCTGGTCCCGCTCCTGATTGACCTGGCTGGAGAGCAGGTGATTGCTGAGCTCGGCAGTCAGATAGTGGATAAGGAGCTGGATGCCCTGACGCTGGTGGGAGGAGAGGCGATCGATGCGGCGGCGGGTCTCCAGATAGATGACCCCTTCCAGCTTCATGTGACGCTTGAGAGGGAAACAGGCGCGTAACTGCGGCTGGGCGGGCTCCACATTTTCGCCGGGATCCGGCGGTGCTTGGAGTTGCTCGATCACCAGTTGTCCCTTCTCCATCGCCTTGTCGATCAGGTGGTGGGGCAGGGTCAGTTGACCGAGATGGGCGAGATCAAGCGTGGTCAGCCCCTGATCGAGCTGAAAACTGTAGAGCTGCGGTTCGGGGGCTTTCAGCCAGAGGTAGAGGCGTTCGGCATCGGTCTTTTCACGGATGGTGGCGAGGCTCACTTCGCATAACTGAGCAAAGTTGGTGAAGTGTTCCGGGTCCCATTCCTGCATACCAATATCCCTTGGATTGTACCCAAGCGAGTATAGACATATTTCTCCTTGATTAATATGTCAGAAAGGAGATGCAGCGCACATAACGGTTGCTTTCAGCCCTGCTGGTGGAGACATTAACTGCGTTCTCTGCCAATCGTGGATAAAACTGTGTGCCATAACGGTATATATGGCAGCTTGTAGGGCGGGATGCCGGGCAAAAAAGAGCCCGCACGATGGCGGGCTCTCGGCAGATCAGATGATTCTGAGCGGCTTATTCTGCCTTGGGGGCAGCCTCAGCGGGCGTTTCACTGCTATCGGCTGGCGCACTCTCGGTCGCCGGGGCTTCCGGTGCC
>NZ_JBFOCL010000043.1:0-19825 GCF_040907785.1 Aeromonas sp. s8 | reverse complement strand
CGGTCGCCGGGGCTTCCGGTGCCGGGCCCGGCACCAACTCCACCGCCGGCTTGGCGATAAGGGAGCGGGTCTCTTCCACCGCTTCGGTCAGCTTCACCTCGATGATCTGGCCGAGCTCATAAACCACTTCGGTCTTGTCCAGATAGACGCGACCGTTGTCCCAGTTGCACTCCAGGCGATCCTTGTTGTCGAGAATATGGCGGGCAGGCAGGAAGACCACGGCGCCGTTCTCCTGCAGACGCAGCTTGAGACCGGCACGCATCACGTCGATGATCTCGGCGTTGAATACCTGATCGGTGCCAGCGGCGGCTTTCAGGTAACGGACATAGAGCCAGTCGCCGATGTCGCGCTCCACCATGCGGTGCAGACGGCGGCAGGCGGTCAGGTGCTCGGTGAGCTCGGTGCTCGGGCGCTCGCCCGGGGTCTTGCCGGCGATGACGGCTTTGAGCAGACGATGGTTGACCATATCGCCGTATTTACGGATCGGGGAGGTCCAGGTGGCGTAAGCATCCAGACCCAGACCGTAATGGGCGCCCGGTTCGGAGGACATCAGCGCATAGCTCTGGAAGCGGCGGATCTTGCCATCCAGCCAGCGGGTGTCGAGGTTGTCGATCCAGCGGCGCAGGGCGCAGAAGCCGGAGAGGCTGGCGATCTCGTCGCGCTCGAACGGGGCTTCGGCACTCTTCAGCAGGTCGATGGCGCCGTCGAGGGACTCTTCGTCAAAGCCGGTGTGAACGTTGAAGATGCCGTAACCGACGCTCTTGCCCAGCACGCGACCGGCACAGATGTTGGCGGCGATCATCGACTCTTCCACCATGCGGTTGGCGATGCGGCGCGGCTCGACGTGGATGGCCAGCACTTCGCCATTCTCGCCCAGCTCGAAGTCGTAGTCGGGACGATCCGGGAATACCAGCGCATGCTCGGTGCGCCACGCGATGCGCGCCTCGGTCATCGCCTTCATCAGCGGCAGCTGGGCCAGTACGCCTGCGTCGATGGACAGCTCTTTGCCATGCTCGGCCCAGTCGGAGACGTCGTCATAGTTGAGACGGGCGTGGGAACAGATGCGGGCGGCGAAGAACTCGGTCTCCTCCAGCAGCAGACCATCTTCGGCGATCAGCAGACGGGCGCACAGGGTGTTGCGCTCCTCGCCCTCCTTCAGGGAGCAGAGCTCATCGGAGAGGGTGCGCGGGATCATCGGCACGTTGCGGCCCGGCATGTAGATGGTGAAGGCGCGCTGGGCGGCCTCCTTGTCCAGCTCGCTCCCTTCGGCCACATAGGCGGTCGGGTCGGCGATGGCGACCAGCAGCTCCCAGCCGTTGTCCAGCTTGGTGATGGCCAGCGCATCGTCCATATCCTTGGTCTTGGCACCGTCGATGGTGAAGAAGGGGACTGCGGTCAGATCGCGACGGGGCAGCTCTTCCTCTTCGATCACCTTCCACTCCGGCAAATCAGCCGGCTCGACCTGGGCCAGATTGTGGCGCGCCAGCACCACCCACCAGGGCACATTGTGATCTTCCTGGGCGGCGATCTTCTGGATGATCTCGGCAGAGAAGTTGCCGTCGACCAGCGCATGGCGCTTGAGGGTAGCCACCACCCAGTCACCTTCCTTGAACTCTTTCTCATCCAGACCCTTCTTGACGCGGGCCTTGATGGCATCCTTGATCAGCGGATGGTCGGCCACCACGTTGAGGCGGTCGCGGAACATCTTGACCCGGGCCACGAAGCGGGTGACGGACTGCTCCAGCAGGGTATCCGGCTCGGCCACTTCCTTCTCTTTTTCGGTGCGGATCAGGGCGGTCACCCGGTCACCGTGCATCACCTTCTTCATGTAGGGAGGCGGCACGAAATAGCTGGTCTTCTCATCGACTTCCAGAAAGCCGAAGCCCCGGTCCGAGGCGCGGATCACCCCCTCTTTCTTCGGGATGTTTTCGCGGATTTGTTGCTTGAGCTGGGCCAGCAGCGGATTGTCTTGGAACATAAGTGAGGAACCTGAAGTGAAAACCTGGGTGGAGACCTGATGAAGGATCGCCCAGCACTATACGTTTTTAGCCCTGCAAAGCCAAGGTGAATGGCCTGCTCAGCGTGGTTTCAACTGCGATCTGGCATGGTCGATAAGACGTTGGGATAGCTGCTTGTGAACCCCTTTTTCCAGTACCCAGCGGTGCCAGTAGAGGCGTTCCGTCAGAACATGGTCGGGACTGAGGTTGAGTAGTGACCCGCCTGCCAGCTGGCCTCTTATCTGCAATTCGGGGATGAGACAATAGGCCAACCCCTGTTCGGCCATGGCGACGAAGGCCTCTGATGAGTGGACCGTATGGCAGGGATAACCGCCCGGCTCCAGCCCGAAGTGCTCCCTCATAAAGCTCACATGCATGTCATCGCGCTGATCGAATGCCACCGCCGGTGCCTTGGCCAGCGCCTCACGAGTCAGGCCGCGAGGGAAGTGGCGGGCAACGAAGGCGGGGCTGGCGGTAAGCAGATAGTTCATCTCACCGAGCTCGTCGACGCAGCAACCCGCCAGCGGCTGGGGATGCAGGCTGACCGCACCGAACGCCTGACCCTCGCGCACCTTGTCGAGGGTACGGCTTTCGTCATCGACCAGCAGGTTGAGTTCGATGGGGTGCTGTTTCAACAAGGGGGCAATGGCGGGAAAAAACCAGGTGGCCAGGCTGTCGGCGTTGACGGCGATGCTGATCCGGATTGGCCCTTGCGGCTCATCGGGAGCCAGCTCCCCCGCCAGTTCGAGCTCGAGCTGGTGTACCTGCCGATAGTGGGCCAGCAGTTTTTGGCCGAGTGGCGTGGCCAACAGCGGTTGGCTGCGAATGAGCAGCGGCTCGGCAAACTGCTGCTCCAGCTGCTTGATCCGCTGGGAGATGGCCGACTGGGTGATATGGAGCGACTTGGCCGCTCGATCGAAGTTCTGTTCCTGCAGTACCGCATCCAGCGCCCGCAGCAGTTTGTAGTCCAGCTCTTTCATCTTCTCCCCCTTCCGTTGCCCAAGGGCTGACTCTACGTCACTCGGCAGGGGACAACAATGGGCGGCGGAAGGGGCGTTGCGCTGTGATTTTTGACAGTAGTGGTCAGGCCATTGAGGGAGGATACTCTCTGGTGCCGCATGGGGTAGCCCTGCGCAGATCGTAGCGACATCTTTATCCCGGGTCTGTTTTCCCGGGATTTTTTATGAGTGAACTGCCAGCACCGGTGACGGTTGCCGCAGTGGATAATGGCTGGTTTGATAATGGCCCAGCAGAGGTTGGGAGACCGCCTGCGCGAAGCGCTCATCCAGATGGAAGCGGATGCCAACGCCCCTTACCGCACCCAGATCGACCGCCTGCCGATGACCGAGCCGCTCGATGGGCAGGCCAAGTCGGCGGAAGATGCGCTCCACCGGCAGGCTGACGACGGCGACCAGCTCCCGGATCCCGTGGGCATTGGCGAAGGCATAGACCTCGCGGAAGATGACGCAAGTGAGTTCGCTGACGCCATTGCTCATGCGCGGTGCGCGCTGGGCATCGATAGCCAGACGGGTGAGTTCCCAGACATCGGGGGTGCGTGGCGCGCTTTCACCGGCAAGGGCGGTGGGGAAGATGGTGGGCAGCATATAGGCATCGGCACAGTTGAGCAGACGAATACAGCCACACAGCCCTTGTTCGTCCTCGATCAGAACCCAATGGGTGTCTGGCGTGTCGAAGCTGTCACGCTCCAGGCCCCGATGAGACTCGACATCCCAGCCTAGCCGGTCGGAAAAGACGCGATTTCGAAAGCGATAGAGTTCATTCTCCACCTCGTTTCGTGGATGTTCTCTCAATTTTCCTTTAAAAACCAACATTATGGACCCTCTATCTTGCTATTCGCCGTTATAATCACATGTCTGGCCAAGGGGGCTTTCATATGAACAGAGACCAACTGCTTGAGTACCTCGAACATTTCACTTCGGTGACGGACGGCAATCGTCTGGCCGAACTGATCGGTCGCTTTACGCTCGGGATGGGCTATGACTACTATCGCTTCGCCCTGATCCTGCCGATGTCGATGCAAAGGCCCAAGGTGGTGCTGTTCAACCAGTGCCCTGATTCCTGGGTGCAGGCCTATACCGAAAACAACATGCTGGCGTGCGATCCGGTGATCCGGCTGGCACGCAAGCAGACGCTGCCCATTTACTGGAACCGCCTCGATGAGCGGGCCAGTTTTCTGCAGGAGGGAACCATGGACGTGATGGGGTTGGCAGCCGAGTTCGGGTTGCGTAACGGCATTTCCTTCCCTCTGCACGGTGCTGCCGGGGAGAACGGTATTCTCTCCTTCATCACCTCCGAGCGGGCCTCGAGCGACCTGCTGCTGGAGTCCTCGCCGATCCTCTCCTGGATGTCCAATTACATCTTCGAGGCGGCCATTCGGGTGGTGCGTTTCAGCATGATGGACAGTGCGGGGAAAGACCCCTTGACCGAGCGCGAGACCGAGTGCCTGTTCTGGGCCAGCGAAGGGAAGACCTCTAGCGAGATCGCCTGCATCCTCGGGATCACGGAGCGCACGGTCAATTACCATCTCAATCAGGTCACCCGCAAAACCGGCTCAATGAACCGCTATCAGGCCATTGCCAAAGGGGTTAGTACGGGGCTGTTGCTGCCCAATCTGGAGCAAGTTGTGGTTACCAACTTCCCCAGATTGCTGCAGTAGGCTGAGCCCACAGGCGCAACAGATTCTCCTGCCGCACTCTGAGGGTCACAATTGTCAGATCCGGTAATTGACAAGGGCTGGAACAGCGGCTGGGTATGCCGGTTTTTATTAGCAAAATGAATCAATCAGTAAATCAATGAATTTCTAAGAAGGAACTACCATCGCTATAGTGCCGCTCATTCATCATTTCGAACGGTACTCTCCATGATGCTCGCAACGACACTGCAAGGCTTCACCATCGGTCTGGCCATGATCATCCCCATCGGCGCCCAGAATGCCTTTGTGCTGAGCCGGGGCATCCATCGCAATCACCATCTGCTGACGGCCACGCTCTGCAGTTTCTGCGATCTCACCCTGATTGCTATCGGCGTATTTGGCGGGGCCAATGTGCTGGCCACCAGCCCCCTCGGCATGGCGCTACTCACCTGGGGTGGCGTGCTGTTTCTCGGCTGGTTTGGTGGCCGTTCTCTGCTCAGTGCCTGGCGCGGTAAGGGGGAGGGACTTGCCGATTCTGCTCAGCAGATGGGGGCCAAAAGCGTGCTGGCGATGACGCTGGGAGTTACGCTGCTCAATCCTCACGTCTATCTCGATACCCTGATGCTGCTCGGCTCCCTTGGCAGTCAGGTGAGCGAGTCCCTGCGTCCGGCCTTTGCTGCGGGGGCCATGCTGGCCTCGTTGGTGTGGTTCTACTCGCTGGCGCTGGGTGCTGCGGCACTGGCGCCCTGGTTGGCCCGCAGCCGGGTGCAGCAGGGGATCGATCTGCTGGTTGGCATCATCATGCTGAGCCTGGCTGTTCAACTGGCCATAGGACGTTGAGGAAGTTAAGGCGGCAGGAATGAGCGACCGGTAACAAAAAGATGCCACTCACATGAGTGGCATCTTTACTATTGGAGGGTGTCAGACTCTGAATTGGGAGAGCAGGCGCTGCTGCAGCAGGCTGGCCTGATGGAGCGAGGAGGCGAGTTGCAGACACTCCTGTGCCTCCTGTTCGCCGGTTCTGGCTTGCAGACTGATGCCGGAGACCTTGTCAGAGGAGTGGCTCAGGGTGTGTGACAGTTGCCCTGTGGCTACGGCCACCTGCTGCACCATGTCGGCCAGCTGGTCGATGGCGCCTTCCACCTTGAACAGGATCTGCTTGGTGTTCTCGGAGTCCTGCATGCCGGACTCTACCGTCTTGAGGTTGCGCTGCATCATCAGATAGGCGGTTTCGGTCTGCTGCTGGATGCTGCTGATCACCTGGCTAATTTCAGCGCTCGATGTTGCGGTGCGATTGGCCAGGGTGCGCACCTCGTCCGCGACCACCGCAAAGCCACGCCCCATCTCCCCCGCGCGGGCCGCTTCGATGGCCGCATTGAGGGCCAGCAGGTTGGTCTGCTCCGAGATACCGCTGATGGTGGAGATGATCTGGCCAATCTGACCCGCCTGCTCCTTGAGGGAGTTGATGGCGATGGCACACTCGCTCACCTCTTGTACCACTCGTTGCATGCCCGCGCTGGCGGAGGCGACATACTGGCTGCTCTCGGTGGTCAGCTGGCGCACCTCGTTGGCATTGTGGGCCGCCATGCTGCAGTTGTCCGAGATACCTGTGGCGACTTGCACCATCTGTTCACTGTCGTGGTGCAGGGCCAACGCATGTTCGGCGGTCTGGCGGCTGCTCTGGCTGATTGCCTCCACCCGGTTGACCGAGGTGTGAACGTGTTCGCTGATGTGCTGGTTGTTGTCCATGGTGGAGCTGATCATCTTCTGCAATTTCTCGATGAAACGATCCACGCTGTTGGCCAGCGAGCCTATCTCGTCATCCCGTTGCAGGTTGATGCGGGCGTTGAGGTCTCCCTCGCCGGCGGCGATATCCTGCATTCGTTTGTCCACTTGCAGCAGCGGGGTCACCAGCTTGCGGGTCAGCCAGAAGCCGCAGAGAGTGACCATGATCAGGCTCAGCAGCAGGCCACCCAGCAGCAGGGTTCGGGTCTGGCTGATGATGCCGTTGAGCTGGGCCACCTGATCCTCTACGGTAGCATCGCCGCTCTCCTCGATGGCAACCAGCTGTTGTCGCAGCTCATCGGCACTGACCTCATAGGCGGACTGCTGGGCCTGATAGCTGCCGAGCGCATCGACCCACTGTCCCATCAGTTGCTGATGCCGGGCCAACAGAGCGCGATACTCTGCCGACAGTGTCTTGCCGGCAAATTCGCCGGTTCCCTCGATATCGAACAGCCCGGTGCCGAGCATGCTGTCGATCGCTTCGTGGTAGAAATCGGTCGCCTCTTTCAACTCGGCCTTGATCGCATCTGTGACTCCTTGTCTGCGCATCTTCTCCAGCGCATAGAGTTGGCGTAAAAAGCCGATGTTTGACTCCATCCCCCCGTCGGCCGCTTCCCAACGGGTGGAGAGGCCGCTGTTCCAACTGATGGTCTGGTCGGGGGATTGGGTCAGCGCCTCGACTGCCCCATCGCCGATCACCTCCAGCTGGGTCGAGAGGCGGGCCATCAGATCGGCGTTGTGATGCAGTGCCTGATCCACCTCTGTATACGCGTGATAGAGCGCCAGCAGCTTCTCTTGTTGCTGTTGATAGTCCTGCTTGTGCTGTTCCATGGTGGCAAGGGCTGCACCATCAATGAGCTGCCCCTGGCTGACCCGGGCCAGCGCGTCATCGGTCGCCGCCTTGGCAGCATCGAGTTCGGCGCGATTGAGCGGGGTTCCGTTTTGCATCTTCTGAATCTGTAGCTGTTGGTTGCCCAGCTCTATGGAGCCCTCCATGGCACCGTCGGCGGTCTGCCAGGCGGCGCCCAGGACATAGGAGAGCAGATTGGCTAGCCGCTGGCTGCCATACCAGCCAACGACCCCCATGCCCAGCGTACAGCCGAGCAATATGGCAAGACCCAGATTGGAGGTGGTAACAATTTTCATGTGATGGCCTTCCTTGGTATCGACATTGGCACCAATTTCGGTTCCGAACGGGTTTAGTGTAGTGGTTTATCCCCCGCTCGGGGGCCGGTGCGGCGCTGAAACATCCCGTGCACTGGCTGCACCCGATCAAGCATGGTGGAAAATTGGATAAAAAGCCTCTCTGACCACAAGGGTGTTGCTGCCCTATGCTGGATACTTATCCAGTTATTCTTTATGCTATGAGCCAATTTACGAATAGTTGTATTGGTGAGGAGAGAGCCGTGATTGGTCGCTTGAGAGGCATTGTCATTGAAAAGCAGCCCCCCGAGGTCCTGCTGGAAGTGGGCGGGGTTGGCTATGAGGTACAGATGCCGATGAGCTGCTTCTATGATTTGCCGGAGATCGGCAAGGAAGCGACCATCCATACTCACTTCGTGGTGCGGGAAGATGCCCAGCTGCTCTATGGTTTTAACCACAAACAGGAGCGGGCACTGTTCCGCGAGCTGATCAAGACCAACGGAGTCGGCCCGAAGCTGGCGCTGGCTATTCTCTCCGGCATGACTGCTACCCAATTCGTGCTGAGTGTCGAACGTGAAGAGATAAGCTCTTTGGTCAAACTGCCGGGAGTCGGCAAGAAGACCGCAGAGCGGCTGGTGGTGGAGATGAAGGATCGCCTCAAGGGGTGGGTCAGTCACGACCTCTTCTCCCCGGCCATGGTCACCTTGCCAGCCAGTGAGCCCGAATTGCGGGCACCTGATGTGACCGAAGAGGCGGCCAGTGCGCTGGTGGCCCTCGGTTACAAGCCGCAGCAGGCGAGTCAGATTGTCAGCAAGATCGCCAAAGAGGGGATGTCGGTGGAAGATATCATCCGTGAATCCCTGCGTAGCCTGGTATGAGGTAGTTGATGATTGAAGCAGACCGCCTCATCTCGGCCAGTGCCGCCCGTGAGGATGACATTATTGACCGGGCTATCCGCCCCAAGAAGCTGGCTGACTACACCGGTCAGGATACCGTCTGCGAACAGATGGAGATCTTTATCGAAGCAGCCCGTCAGCGGGGGGAAGCGCTCGATCACCTGCTGATCTTCGGCCCG
The DNA here is from genome assembly GCF_040907785.1 of Aeromonas sp. s8. Classification (NCBI taxonomy): domain Bacteria; kingdom Pseudomonadati; phylum Pseudomonadota; class Gammaproteobacteria; order Aeromonadales; family Aeromonadaceae; genus Aeromonas; species Aeromonas sp. s8. The sequence continues at coordinate 11,172 of NZ_JBFOCL010000043.1, read as the reverse complement.
CCGGGTCTGGGCAAGACCACCCTCGCCAACATCGTCGCCAACGAGATGGGGGTCAATATCAAGACCACCTCCGGCCCGGTGCTGGAGAAAGCGGGGGATCTGGCGGCGCTGCTCACCAACCTCGAACCGAACGATGTGCTGTTCATCGACGAGATCCATCGCCTCAGCCCTGTGGTGGAGGAGGTGCTCTATCCGGCGATGGAGGATTACCAGCTCGACATCATGATCGGGGAGGGACCCGCAGCTCGCTCCATCAAGCTGGATCTGCCTCCCTTCACCCTGATTGGCGCCACCACCCGGGCAGGTTCACTGACCAGCCCGCTGCGGGATCGCTTCGGCATCGTCCAGCGGCTGGAGTTCTACAACGTCAAGGACCTGACCGATATCGTCTCCCGCAGTGCCCGTTGTCTGGGGCTAGACATGACGGAAGATGGTGCCATTGAGGTCGCTCGTCGCTCTCGCGGCACGCCGCGGATTGCTAACCGTTTGTTAAGGCGGGTGCGCGACTTTGCCCAGGTGAAATCCGATGGCCGGATCGACGGCCCCATTGCTGCTCGCGCCATGGACATGCTGGATGTCGATAATGAAGGCTTCGACTTCATGGACCGCAAGTTATTGTTGGCTGTGATAGACAAGTTTATGGGGGGCCCGGTGGGTCTCGATAATCTGGCCGCCGCGATCGGGGAAGAGAAAGATACTATCGAAGATGTGTTGGAGCCTTATCTGATCCAGCAAGGGTATCTGCAACGTACACCCAGAGGACGGATTGCGACCACACGAGCCTACGCTCATTTCGGTCTTCAGCGACCAGATGAGAAGTAAAAACAGTCGTTTGAACATGAAACCGCCGTCAAAGGCGGTTTTTTATTATCCGGGCAAAAAAAAGCCCACGGCGGATGCGGTGGGCAAAGACAATTCAGGATGGATGTTCACAGACAGTGAGTGCGTCTGGACACAGACCGGAAAATAAACAGGTGAGCCGTCGCGAGCTCTCAGAGTCGGTTCAGTTGATAGAGCTGAACAAAGGAAAGCTTGTAGTAACGGATGGTTTTAGCAACAAACTTTTTCATCTTCGATTCCAATAGACAGGTTCAAATTGATCGTCGAATACGTACCGTGAACCCGGATTAACCGGCCTGTATCCAAGGGTATGCCCTCACTGCGAGGCGCATTGTAGGAGTTCGAATCGACCCCGGCAAACAAGAAAAATTGCACTCTTCAAATTAGTTTATCTAATGTATTTATTGATGAAATTGGTTCGCATGAGTATGCATTCTTTGCAGTTTTAAATTGAGTTTTCGAATCAGATTGCCTGACTCGGATAACATGGAAAAAGGCGCGTCATTCACGCTTTTCAAATTAAACCGAGCAGCGGGATGTTAAATTCTTAAATTGATTTAAATCAATGTTTTACGCTTTATCGTGTTTTGTGATCTGGCTCGCGTCAATAATCGTGAAATAGATTAAAAATGCCTTTTAAAGCCATGTATGGCGGGTCCTTTTACATTGATTTCAATCAAATAAAGGTGATATAAAAACCCGGTCATCATGGGCGAGAATAAATTTAGGCTGATTGTTTTGGAATTGTTAAACATTAGCTTTATTTGTGTTCTCGTATTGCCTTGTTGTTAATGCCAGTGGTTACTGAACGCGTTTTGTTGTGACACGTCCCAATAAGGCTCATTCGATAACCTCCAACGGAAGCTTTGTGCTTAAAACTTAAAATAGCCGTGCCAATAATCGGTGAGGAAACATCATGATTGCTGAGCATGTGGTAGACCTATCGCGGTTCCAGTTCGCTGCGACGGCCCTTTATCACTTTTTGTTTGTACCCCTGACGCTGGGAATGGCCTTTCTCCTGGCGATCATGGAATCCGTCTATGTGATGACCAACAACACCATCTACCGGGACATGACCAAATTCTGGGGTAAGTTGTTTGGTATCAACTTTGCCTTGGGGGTCACCACAGGTCTGGCCATGGAGTTCCAGTTCGGGACGAACTGGGCTTACTACTCCCATTATGTCGGCGATATCTTCGGGGCCCCGCTGGCTATCGAAGGGCTGATGGCCTTCTTCCTGGAGTCCACCTTCGTCGGTATGTTCTTCTTTGGTTGGGATCGTCTGAGCAAGCATCAGCATCTGGCTGCCACCTGGTTGATGGCGCTGGGTACCAACCTTTCAGCCCTCTGGATCCTGGTCGCCAACGGCTGGATGCAGAACCCGGTCGGTGCCGAGTTCAACTTCGAATCCATGCGGATGGAGATGATGAGCTTCGCTGACGTGGTGCTCAACCCGGTTGCTCAGGTCAAGTTCGTCCACACTGTGGCGGCTGGCTATACCTGTGGCGCCATGTTTGTGCTGGGTATCTCCTCCTACTACCTGCTGAAGAATCGTGATGTGGCGTTTGCCCGTCGCTCCTTCGCCATTGCCGCTGCGTTCGGTATGGCTTCCATCGTGTCCGTGCTGATCCTCGGTGACGAATCCGGTTACGAGACCGGTGAAGTGCAGAAGGTGAAACTGGCCGCTATCGAAGCTGAGTGGGAAACTGAACCTGCTCCGGCCGCCTTTACCCTGTTCGGTATTCCGAATCAGGAAGAGATGCGCACCGACTACGCCATCAAGATCCCCTATGCGCTGGGCATTATCGCGACCCGTTCTCTGGACGGTCAGGTAACCGGTCTGAAGGATCTGAAGAGCGAGCACGAACTGCGCGTTCGTAACGGTATGACCGCTTACGACCTGCTGACCAAGCTGCAATCCGGTGACAAGTCTGACGAGACCCGCGCTCGCTTCGATGAAGTGAAGCAGGATCTGGGCTACGGTCTGCTGCTCAAGCGCTACACCAGCAACGTGACCGATGCTACCGACGAGCAGATCAAGGCCGCCGTGGATGACTCCATCCCGCAGGTACTGCCGCTGTTCTTCGCCTTCCGCATCATGGTTGCCGTCGGCATGCTGATGCTGGTGCTGATTGGTATGGCCTTCTATGACAGTGCCCGTCACCAGATCGGCAAGCGCAAGTGGCTGCTCAAGGGTCTGCTGTGGGGTATCCCGCTGCCGTGGATCGCTATTGAAGCTGGCTGGTTTGTGGCTGAATATGGTCGCCAACCGTGGACCATTGCAGAGGTGTTGCCGACTTCCCTCTCTGCATCCAATTTGCCTGCAGCTGAGATCTGGTTCTCTCTGATCGGTATCTGCCTGTTCTATACCGTACTTCTGGTTATCGAGATGTACCTGATGTTCAAGTATGCCCGTCTTGGCCCCAGCAGCCTGAAGACTGGCAAGTATCACTTTGAACAGATCAAGGCATAAGGAGAGCGACCATGTTTGATTACGAAACTCTGCGTGTCATCTGGTGGGCTCTGGTCGGCGTGCTGCTGATCGGTTTTGCCATCACTGACGGCTTCGACATGGGGGTAGGCGCACTGCTCCCGTTCGTTGGCAAGAAAGATGTCGAGCGCCGCGTGATGCTCAACACCATGGGGCCGCACTGGGAAGGAAACCAGGTGTGGCTGGTCACTGCCGGTGGCGCCTTGTTCGCCGCTTGGCCGATGGTGTATGCCGCGACCTTCTCCGGCTTCTACATCGCCATGATCCTGACCTTGATGGCGCTGTTCCTGCGTCCGGTCGGTTTCAAGTACCGCTCCCTGCGTGCTGATGCCAAATGGCGCAGCAACTGGGACTGGGCCTTGTTCGCCGGCAGCGCCGTACCGCCCATCGTCTTTGGTGTGGCCTTTGGCAACCTGCTGCAAGGCGTTCCGTTCGAGTTTAACCAGTTCATGATGTTGACCTATCACGGCAACTTCTTTGGTCTGCTTAACCCGTTCGGCATTCTGGCTGGTCTGGTGAGTCTGTTCATGCTGCTCACCCAGGGCGCAACCTGGTTGATGATGAAGACCGACGGTGAAGTGCTGGCGCGTTCCCGCACTGCCGCCATGATCTGCTCACTGCTGACCCTGGTGCTGTTTGCTGCCGCGGGTTGGTGGGTAAGCGGTATGGAAGGGTATGTCATCGTCAAGGCTGCCGCGACTGACGCAGTATCCAACCCGATGAACAAGGAAGTTGTCCTGCAGGCTGGTGCCTGGATGAACAACTACACCCTCTATCCGTGGATGGTGGCTGCCCCTGTACTGGGCCTGGCCATGAGCCTGCTGACTGCGCTGTTTGCCCGCATGAACATCGGCTGGCTGGCGTTTACCAGCTCCTCGCTGGCGATTGCCGGGGTCATCCTCACTGCCGGTTTCTCCATGTTCCCGTTCGTGATGCCCTCAAGCCTTGAGCCGTCACTGAGCCTGACCATGTGGGATGCTACCGCCTCTTTCAACACCTTGCAGGTGATGACTGTGGCTGCAGCGATCTTCGTACCGATTGTGCTGGGTTACACCATCTGGACTTACATCAAGATGTTTGGCCGGGTAACCAACAAGCACATCGAAGATAACCAACAATCTCTCTATTAAGAGGTGCGCTGACAATGTGGTATTTCACCTGGATCCTGGGGCTGTTGCTGGCCTGTGCATTTGGCATTATCAATGCGCTGTGGCTGGAACACACCGAGAACATGGATCGTCAGATCGATGAAAACAAGTGATCGACTCGCCAGGCTGGCCGCTCCACTGGAGCGGCAGCCGTGGCAGGGGTTGATGTTACTCGCGGCGGCCTTGTTGGCCGTCGCTATTTTACAGGCCCCCAATCTGATCGCGGCCAACACCAGCGAGCATGGTCTCTGGCTTGCTCCCTGGCTGATGTGGGCCGTCTGTTGTGGCGTACTTAACGGGCTTGGCTTTCATCTGAAAAGCCTGCCCGGACGTGTGCTGTTCAACCCCTGGCTCGCCTGGCCCAGTTTGTTGTATGGCCTCTGGCTGACACATTCATATTTCCTTTCATAAAAAACGGGGGGAGGCAGGATTTCCCTGTCTCCCCCTGCTTCTTTCCTATTCAGCCCTGCGCTATGATAGCCCCCCATCTGACTGTCGAATGGATCACAGATTGTTATGGGGGAAGTCTTTGAGTTTCCGGTGCGTGTCTACTACGAAGACACCGACGCCGGGGGCATCGTCTACAACGCCAATTATCTCAAGTTTATGGAACGTGCTCGCACCGAGTTTCTTCGTGCCAAAGGGGTCGAACAGGACGTCTGGCTGCAGGAGGGATATGCCTTCGTGGTGAGCCGAACTGAGATCGATTTCCGCTCGGCGGCCCGTTTTAATGAACTATTGAATGTACTAACGCAAGTGATTGAAGTGAAACGCGCATCCCTGCGTTTTTCGCAGCAGATCCTGGCGGCTGATGGACGACTGATCACCCAGGCCATGGTACAGATAGCCTGTGTCAGTCATCCGCAAATGAAACCTGTAGCTATACCTGAAAAAATCAAGGGAGTGCTGTTAAGTGCACGCTGAAATTTCGTTTATTGGCCTGTTTTGGCAAGCCAGCCTGTTGGTAAAACTGGTCATGATGACCCTGATGAGCATGTCTATTGTCTCGTGGGCGCTGATTATCCAGCGTTCAAAGGCGATCAAGGCGGCCAATCTCGCATCGGAACAGTTTGAAGATCGCTTCTGGTCAGGGGTCGATCTCAATCGCCTCTATCAGGAGTCCTCTTCCCGCCGCGATGATATCGAAGGCATGGAAGATATCTTCTACTCCGGCTTCAAGGAGTATGCCCGCTTGCTCAAGGCCGGTGCCCGTGGTCAGGATGCGGTGATGGATGGTACCTACCGCGCCATGCGTGTCTCCCTCTCCCGCGCGGTGGATGATCTGGAATCCAACTTGCCGGTGCTGGCGACCATCGGCTCCATCAGCCCCTATATCGGTCTGTTTGGTACCGTATGGGGGATCATGAATGCCTTTATCGCCCTGGGTCAGGTGCAGCAGGCCACCCTGCAAATGGTGGCACCGGGTATCGCGGAAGCGCTGATCGCCACCGCCATGGGTCTGTTTGCCGCTATTCCGGCGGTTATCTTCTACAACCGCTTCTCCAACAAGGTCGAGCGGCTGGAGAACGCCTACGCCAACTTCATGGACGAGTTCACCACCATTCTGAACCGTCAAATTGCACAGCAGCAGGGTGATCAGTAATGCAAACCTATCAGCGGATCCGGCGCAAGAAGGTGGCCGAGATCAACGTGGTTCCCTATATCGACGTCATGCTGGTGCTGCTTATCATCTTTATGGCGGTCACGCCCGTGATCACGCAAGGGGTCAAGGTGGATCTGCCGCAGGCTGAGTCCGAGCAGTTGCCGGAAGATGCCAAGCCGCCCTTCATCGTCAGCGTCAATACCGAAGGCGAGTATGTCATCAAGGCGGGCGAAGCCGATGACGAGCCGGTGCCAAGTGGCATGCCAGAGGCGATGCAGCAATACATCACCGAAAAAGCCATGGGCTATCTGGCGATCAACCAGAATGCCCCCGTGGTGGTCGCGGGTGATAAGGCCGTGCGCTACGAAGAGGTGATCCTGTTGATGGTGGCCCTCAAGAATGCGGGTGTGCCTCAGGTTGGCCTGATGACAGATCCGGTGAACTAACGGAGATGGATGTGAAGCGTGGTATTTCCGGTTATCTCATCGCGTCGTTTCTGCTGCACCTGATCATCGGCATCATCCTGTTTGTCGGGCTCGATTTCAGCAAACCGAAACGACCCGAATCGCAGGGGCAGATCGTCAATGCCGTCATGCTCGATGAGAACTTCCTCAACGAACAGGCCAAGCAGATCCAGCAGCAGAAATCTCAGCCCAAGCCTCAAAAGGTAGAGAAAGAGAAGGATAAGGAAGACACGGATCTCGCCAAGCGCGAGCTGGCTCAGAAACAGGAGCAGCTTCGCATCGCCGAGACCAAGCGCAAGCAGGCCGAAGAGGCGACTCGCAAGGCCGAGGCCGAGAAGCAGAAGAAGGTGGCCGAGCAGAAGCAGGCGGAAGAGAAGGCGCAGAAAGCCGAGGAAGCCCGCAAGCTGGAAGAGCAGAAGGCCAAGAAGGCCGAAGCTGAGCGTAAAGCGGCGGAAGCCGAGAGCAAGGCGTTGGCGTTGAAGAAGAAAAAGGAACAAGAGAAGAAAGAGGCCGAAGAGAAGGCCAAGGCGGCAGAAGCCAAGGCCAAGAAAGCGGAAGCTGACAAGAAGGCCAAAGCCGAAGCCGAGAAGAAAGCCAAGGCAGAAGCAGAGAAAAAAGCCAAAGCCGAGGCCGAGAAGAAGGCCAAGGAAGAGGCTGAGAAAAAGGCAAAAGCTGACGCAGAGAAGAAAGCCAAGGCAGAGGCCGAAAAGCAGGCCAAGATCGCGGCTGAGCGCAAGCGTAAAGCCGCCGAGCAGGCCAAGCTGCAAAAAGAGATGGAAGAGATGATGCAGCAGCAGCTGTCGGCTGAGGCCAATGCTCGCAGTCAGGCGGCATCGGCAGCAGCCCAGGGCGAAGTCGACAAATATGCGGCGCTCATCAAGGCCACTGTTGAGCGGTATATGATTTTGGATCCCACCATGCGGGGCAAAACATGTACTATCGGCGTACGTCTTGCGAGCAGTGGCTTTGTCATATCGGTAGATAACGGCCAGGGTGACCCGGCGGTCTGTCGTTCCGGTAAGGCGGCTGTTCTGAAAGCCAATCAACTGCCTGTGCCCAAGGATCCTGCGGCATTCGAGATGTTGAAGGAATTTAACCTGAAGTTAGAACCGAGTATCTAAGCGTGATAAAACGAGGTTGCTTGCCTCCGGTTGGCAACCTCCCGCCGAGAAAGGAATTTAACCTCTCATCTATATTGGAACCGAGTATTTAAGCCATGATCAGAAAAGTATTTTTTGCTTTGGTTGGCTGTTTGTTGCTGGGCCAGAGTGCCCAGGCGGCCCTGGACATCGTCATCACCGGCGGTATTGATAGCGCACGCCCCATCGCCGTCGCCCCCTTCAAGTGGGAAGGCAACGGGCAGTTGCCGCAGGACATCGCGGAAGTGGTCTCCAACGATCTGATGCGCAGCGGCAAGTTCAAGCCGCTGGCCCGTGGCCAGATGCCGCAAACCCCGAGCAGCAGCAGCGAGATCAACTTCGCTCCCTGGGCCTCCCAAGGGGTTGAAGCCGTGGTGGTGGGTTCCATTTCGGCAGTCGGTGACGGCACCTACAAGGTCAACTTCGAGCTGGTCGATGTGCTGAAAGGCCAGCTGGCCAAGGCACAAGGTGGCGAGAGCAACGGTTACATCCTGGATAGCCGTATGGCGACCATCCCAGGTGCCCAGATGCGCCAGTTTGCCCACCGTATCTCAGACATCGTCTATGAGCGCCTGACTGGCGAGCGCGGTGCCTTCCTGACCCGTCTGGCTTATGTCTCCGTCCAGCAGGGTACCCAGTTCCCGTACCAGCTGCGTATTTCTGACTACGACGGTTACAACGAGAAGACCCTGCTGCGCTCCCGCGAGCCGTTGATGTCTCCGGCCTGGTCGCCGGATGGCAGCAAGCTGGCCTACGTGAGCTTCGAGAACCAGAAGTCCGAAATCTATGTGCAGGATATCTACACCCAGCAGCGCAGCCTGATCACCAGTTTCCGCGGTATCAACGGGGCGCCGGAGTGGTCTCCGGATGGTCGTCGTCTGGCTATCGTTCTCTCCAAAGATGGTTCACCGAACCTCTATGTGGTTGATGTCGCTAGCAAGCAGCTGACCCGCGTCACTACCAGCCGTGTGATCGACACTGAACCCTCCTGGATGCCGGACGGGCAAAATTTGTTGTTCACCTCTGAACGTGGTGGCAAACCCCAGATTTATAGCGTAAATTTGGCGACTGGTATGACTCGCCGGATGACTTGGGAAGGTGAATCCAACCAGGGGGCATCCATCACTCCTGATGGCAAAATCATGGTGATGGTGACCCGTGTTCAGGGACAGTATCGTATTGCCCGTCAGGACATGGAAAACAATGCCCTGTTGGTCCTTACCCAGAGTGCTCTGGATGAGTCGCCAAGTGTGGCTCCCAATGGCAGCATGATCATTTATGCCACCATCTATCAGGGTCGTAAGAGTCTCGCGTTGGTGTCGACTGATGGTCGCTTCAAGGCTGTGCTTCCGACCAGTAGCGGTGAAATTCGTGCACCAGCTTGGTCGCCCTTCTTGAATTGATAAAAATCCAATTGTTTTTTGTTTTGTTATAAAGGTTTAAGGAAATAGCATGCAACTCAATAAACTGCTCAAGGGTTTGGCCATCGCACTGCCACTGTTCACCCTGGCCGCTTGTAGTTCTTCTTCTGATTCTGACGCCGCTGGCGCTGAATCAGGTATGACCGACGGCATGGGCGGTGTACAAACCGGCGGCGCCAACGGCATGTTGTCCCCGGAAGAGCAGATGCGTCAGAAGTTCGAAGCACTGCAGCGTGACAACGTGATCTACTTCCCGTTCGACGGTTACGATATCCAGGGTCAGTACGCTGATCTGCTGGATGCCCACGCCAGCTACCTGCGCGAGCGCCCGAGCGTTAAAGTCCTGATCGAAGGTCACGCCGATGAGCGCGGTACTCCGGAGTACAACATCGCCCTGGGCGAGCGTCGTGCCAAGGCTGTTGCCAAGTATCTGCAAACCCTGGGTGTGCAGGCCGAGCAGCTCTCCATCGTCAGCTATGGTGAAGAGAAGCCGCTGGACATGTCTCACACCGAGGATGCCTTTGCCAAAAACCGCCGCGCGGTTCTGGTTTACTAAGGTTTAAACCGAACGAAGTTCGTTTATATGCAAGCGGCCATTTCGATGGCCGTTTTATTTGCACTAAACGCCAAGGTTTGATCCGAATGAAATCTGCATATGCGAGCGACGATGGCGCTGGCCGTTTTATCTGTACTAAACGCTAAGGTTTGATCCGAATGAAATCTGTGTACAAGCAAGCTGTCGTTGCGCTGGCCGTATTGGTTGCTCTGAATGCGCAAGCTGCGGCACCGGTCAGCGATCTGGGCGGTGACTCAAGTGGTGGGGTTGTCCTTAGTGGCAACAACGGTGCCATCGTGCCCACCGGTAGCCTGGAAGATCGGGTAGCCCTGCTGGAGCGCACCCTCAATGCCCGTCTGCGGCTGCAAGCTGAATTGCAGCAACAGGTCGACTCCCTGCAAGGGGAGGTTTCCGAGCTGCGTGGTCAGCTGGAGCAGCAGACCTACCAGATGGAACAGTCGCAAGAGCGCCAGCGTCAGCTCTACCAGGAGCTCGACAAGGTTGCCAGCAGCCAGCAAGCTGCGCCAGCCACCCCGGCCCCTGCTGCTGCCACACCGGCTGCTGCCGCCAATTACTCAACCAATCAGGATGAGAATCAGGCCTACGACGCAGCGGTCAACATGGTGCTCAAAGAGAAGAACTACGACAAAGCCATTCCGGCTTTCCAGGGCTTTATCAAGCAGTACCCCAATTCGGGCTATGTTCCCAATGCACACTACTGGCTCGGCCAGTTGCTGTTCAACAAGGGTGACAGAGCCGGTGCCTCGGCCCAGTTCTCGACCGTGGCCAACAAATACAGCAAATCCCCCAAGCGAGCCGATGCGCTGCTGAAGCTGGGCATGCTGGCGCAGCTGGATGGCAAGAAGACGGAAGCCAAATCCTTCTATGAGCAGGTGATCAAGGGCTATCCCAACACCTCGCCGGCCCAGTTGGCCAAACAGAGTCTGGCCAAGCTGTAACATTGCTGTATGTCACTGTTTTCGTAACGCTACTGTAAAAACAGCCTGCATTTGTACGCACAGTGAGCAAACGGATTTAAATTACGAATTTTCTGTTGCACCGGAAATTTAAATCCGTAATATAGGCCGCCGTCAGAGCCGAAGCAGTAATGCAGTCGGAACTGGTCGTGGTGAGGGTCGTTAGCTCAGTCGGTAGAGCAGTTGACTTTTAATCAATTGGTCGCTGGTTCGAATCCAGCACGACCCACCATTTTCTCCACTCGGTGGAGACAGAATTCCCAGGTCGTTTAGCTCAGCTGGGAGAGCACCTCCCTTACAAGGAGGGGGTCACTGGTTCGATCCCAGTAACGACCACCAGTTTKTAAGTAAAAATGATTTAGATGGGTCGTTAGCTCAGTCGGTAGAGCAGTTGACTTTTAATCAATTGGTCGCTGGTTCGAATCCAGCACGACCCACCATCATTTCAAGAATCCCAGGTCGTTTAGCTCAGCTGGGAGAGCACCTCCCTTACAAGGAGGGGGTCACTGGTTCGATCCCAGTAACGACCACCA
>NZ_JBFOCL010000042.1:71550-121028 GCF_040907785.1 Aeromonas sp. s8 | reverse complement strand
TACTAATTACCCGTGAGGCTTAACCATACAACACCCAAGAAGTGTTCTAAGGCTTGTAGCAAATACCAAGCGAACTACTAATTCAGTGATAACGACAGGCCACGAGCAACATCGTTATTCACGTCAGCTTTTCAGATTAAGAATTTGCCTGGCGGCCATAGCGCCGTGGAACCACCTGATCCCATGCCGAACTCAGAAGTGAAACGCGGTAGCGCCGATGGTAGTGTGGCATTCGCCATGCGAGAGTAGGACACTGCCAGGCACCCAATTTAAGAACCCCGCTCGATGAGCGGGGTTTTTTATTGCCTGCAATTCAGAAAGTCGTCTGATAACTGACCTTTTATTCCCTTTTCTCTGCCGTTTTCCCTGTTTTTCCTCCCCGATTTTCTCCGGTTATGCCATCGCGGCTGGCGGTGGTTGTCGCTATAATGGCCGCCCTCAAGCAAGGTGGTGGTATGAAAGCAGAATATCTACAGCGATTCGGGGGCATTGCCCGTCTTTATGGTCAGAACGCCCTGCGTTCCTTTAGCCAGGCTAAGGTCTGTGTGGTGGGGATCGGCGGCGTGGGCTCCTGGGCAGCCGAGGCGCTGGCCCGCGCCGGTATCAACCAGATCACCCTGATCGACATGGACGATATCTGCATCACCAACACCAATCGCCAGATCCACGCTATGCAGGGGACGGTCGGTCGCCTCAAGACCGAGGTGATGGCCGAGCGTATTCGCGCCATCAATCCGGATTGCGAAGTGATCGAGGTGGATGATTTCGTCACTGCCGATAATCTGGCCGAGCATATCAAGCGGGAGTTTGACTATGTGGTGGACGCCATCGACTCGGTCAAGGCCAAGGTGGCGCTGATTGCCTTCTGCAAGCGCAACAAGATACCGGTAATTGTGGCCGGTGGTGCTGGCGGGCAGATGGATCCGACCCAGATAACCGTGGCCGATCTGGCCAAGACTATTCAAGACCCGTTGGCGGCAAAGGTGCGCTCCGACCTGCGCCGGTTGCACAATTTCAGCAAGAATCCGGCGCGCAAATTCGGGGTGGAGTGTGTCTTCTCAACCGAGCAGCTGAGTTATCCGGATGGTAATGGTGGCACCTGTCAGGCCAAGGCCGCCAGCGATGGCACCATGAAGATGGATTGCGCCTCCGGTTTTGGCGCCGTGACGCCGGTGACGGCAACCTTCGGGCTGGTTGCCGCGTCCCGGGTATTGAAGAAGATTGCCGAGCGGGGCGCCCGAGCCGAGAAAGAGAGCGGGAATGAAGAAGCTGGATCGATTGGCGAAGCTTAATCGACCACTGAACAGAGCGGGTTAGACAGCCTGTTCCCGGATCGCCAGTACGATCGCTCTGAGCCCGTTGCCTCGTGACGGGCTCAAGTGTTTCTCAAGTCCCAGTTCGGTGAAATACCCTTCCATATCAAATGCCTGGATCGCCGCAGACGATTGGTGGTTGAGTGCCGCCAGCACGATTACGATGAGGCCACGCACGATGCGAGCATCGGAATCACAGGCAAAGTGCCAGCAGCCATCCTCGCTTTGTTCTCCCTTCAGCCAAGCCTGGCTTTCACACCCCTTGAGGCGGAACTCCTCCTGCTGCCATTCGGCGGGTAGCGCTGGCAGCTGCTTGCCGAGCTGGATGATGAGCCGATACTGGTTCTCCCAGCCGTGGGCGGCGGCAAACTGCTGGCGGATGGTGTCGGCGTTGGGCTCAAGGCCAATCTGGGTATAGCTTGCGAGGTCACTCATTCGGTTGTCTGCCTTAGAAGAAGTCACAGAGTTTGTGCAGGGCGGCCAGCAGGGCGTCGACATCATCCCGATTGTTGTAGCAAGCCAGCGAGGCGCGTATGGTGCCGCCGATCCCGAGCGATTCCATCAGCGGCATGGCGCAGTGATGGCCGACTCGCAGGGCGATACCCTGCATGTCGAGCAGGGTAGCAGCATCTTGCGGGTGGATGTCGTCGAGCAGGAAAGAGACCGCACCGGCGCGTTGGCCGGGTTCGCCGACCAGACGCAACCCCGGCACTTGTTGCAGGCCAGCTACCAGATAGTCGGTCAGTGCCTGCTCATGTTGGGCGAGCCATTCCCTATCTTGCCCCATCACAAAGTCGATGGCGGCAGCGAGGCCGATAGCGCCAGCGATATGGGGGGTGCCCGCCTCGAATTTGAAAGGCAGGGTATTGAAGGTGGTGCCGCTGAAACTGACCCGATCGATCATTTCGCCACCGGCTTGCCAGGGCGGCATCAGCTCCAATAGCTCGGTGCGGCCCCACAACACACCGATGCCGGTCGGGCCATAGAGTTTGTGGCCGGAGAAGGCGTAGAAGTCGCAGCCGATGGCTTGCACATCCACCTCGAGATGAGCCACCGCCTGGGCGCCGTCGATCAGCGTCACGGCGCCAACCGCTTTGGCGGCAGCCACCATCCGGGTGACCGGATTGACAGTACCGAGGGCATTCGAGACGTGGGCCACGCTTACCAGCCGGGTGCGTGGCCCCAGCATGGCGTGATAGGCGGCCAGATCGAGATCGCCCCGCTCATCGAGGGGGATAACCCGGATGACTGCGCCGGTACGCTGGGCGACCAGCTGCCACGGGACGATATTGGCGTGGTGCTCCAGCGTACTGAGGATGATTTCATCCCCCGCCTTGAGCTCGCTCATCCCCCAGCTCTGGGCTACCAGATTGATCGCTTCCGTGGTGCCGCGGGTCCAGATCACCTCGTGGCTGCGGGGCGCATTGATAAAGCGGGTGACAGTCTCGCGGGCAGCCTCAAAGGCGCGGGTCGCGCGGCCACTCAGAGCGTGGGCGGCGCGGTGCACGTTGGCGTTGTCGGCCCCATAGTAGTGAACGATGGCATCCAGTACCGCTTGCGGCTTCTGGGTGGTGGCGGCGTTGTCCAGATAGACCAGAGGGTGGCCGTTTACCTCCTGCGCCAAGGCCGGAAACTGGCTGCGCAGTTGGTCATGCTGTTGCTGATTCATGCTCCCCTCACTATCTGGAAAAAGTCATCATTTCGAAGGTCGGCCATGATCCTGAAAATAGCGCCCAAACACAAGGCGCGATAAGTCGGAATGGCGGTTGCCTGCCGTGCAGCTGATACGGTTCGTCGGGTGATTTCTGGTACAATGCCGCCCCTCATCATAAGCCAAGAGATCCGGCCCATGAAGCTCAACCCCAATCAGAACGAAGCGGTCAAGTATGTCTCCGGCCCTTGCCTGGTGCTGGCGGGTGCCGGATCGGGCAAGACCCGCGTCATCACCAACAAGATTGCCTATCTGGTGCAGCAATGCGGCTACAGTGCGCGCAACATCGCGGCGGTCACCTTTACCAACAAGGCGGCGCGGGAGATGAAAGAGCGGGTCGGCCAGACTTTGGGGCGTAAGGAGGCGCGGGGGCTGATGGTCTCCACCTTCCATACCCTGGGTCTCGATATCATTCGTCGTGAGCACAAGAGTCTGAATCTCAAGGCCAACTTCTCCCTGTTCGATGACACCGACCAGCTGGCGCTGCTGAAAGAGTTGACTGAAGACGAGCTCGACAACGACAAGGACAAGCTCTCGGCCCTTATCAGCCAAATCTCCAACTGGAAGAACGACCTTATCCTGCCAGCCCGCGCCATGCGTATTGCTCGCGGGCCGGACGAGGTGTTGATGGCCCAGCTCTATGAGCGTTATCACCGCCAGATGGTGGCCTATAACGCGCTGGATTTTGACGACCTCATCGTGATGCCGACCCTGCTGCTCAAGAGCAATCAGGAGGTGCGCGAGCGCTGGCAGAACAAGATCCGCTATCTGCTGGTCGATGAGTACCAAGACACCAACACCAGCCAGTACGAGCTGGTGAAGCAGATCGTCGGCGAGCGGGCCCGTTTTACCGTGGTAGGGGATGATGACCAGTCCATCTACTCCTGGCGCGGTGCCAAGCCGCAGAATCTGGTGCTGCTGAGCGAGGATTTCCCCAGCCTCAAGCTGATCAAGCTGGAGCAGAACTACCGCTCCAAGCGGCGGATCCTCAAGTGCGCCAACATCCTGATCGCCAACAACCCGCACGTCTATGACAAGGCGCTCTTCTCCGAGTTGGATGAAGGGGTGAAGCTCAAGGTGCTGTTCGCCAAGAACGAGGAACACGAAGCGGAGCGGATCGCCGCCGAGATGATGGGCCACAAGTTTATGAACCGCACCCGGTTCAAGGATTACGCCATCCTCTATCGGGGCAACCATCAGTCGCGCATCTTCGAGAAGGCGCTGATGACCAACCGGATTCCTTATCGCATCTCCGGCGGCACCTCGTTCTTCTCCCGCACCGAGATCAAGGACATCATGGCCTACCTCAAGCTGCTGGTGAATCCGGATGAGGACACCGCCTTCCTGAGGGTGGTCAACCTGCCGCGCCGCGAGATTGGCCCCTCCACCCTCGAAAAACTGGGTCAGTATGCCAATCAACGCGGCAAGAGCCTGTTTGCCGCCAGCTTCGAGCTGGGGCTGGAGCAGCACCTCTCTGGCCGTGGCCTCACTGCATTACAGGCCTTCACCAACTGGTTGGTACGCCTTGGCGATCAGGCGTTGCGCGGCAATCCGGTAGAAGCGGTGCGGGACATGATCAAGGAGATCCACTACGAAGAGTGGCTCTACGAGACCTCGCCCAGCCCGAAAGCGGCCGAGATGCGGATGCAGAACGTCTCCACCCTCTATCGCTGGATCACCGAGATGCTGGAAGGGGATGAGCTGGAGGAGTCGATGACGCTGGCTCAGGTGGTCACTCGCCTCACCCTGCGCGACATGATGGAGCGCAACGAAGGGGAGGATGATGCGGATCAGGTGCAGTTGATGACGCTGCATGCCTCAAAGGGGCTGGAGTTCCCCTATGTCTACATGGTGGGGATGGAGGAAGGCTTGCTGCCCCACCAGACCAGCATAGACGAGGACAACGTGGAGGAGGAGCGGCGTCTCGCCTACGTGGGGATCACCCGGGCTCAGACCGAACTGACCTTCACCCTCTGCAAGGAGCGGCGTCAGTTTGGCGAGTCGGTACGGCCAGAGCCGAGCCGCTTCCTGCTGGAGCTGCCGCAGGATGATCTGGATTGGGAGAATAAAAAAGTAGTCAGCCCTGAAGAGCGTCAGCAAAGAGGTTTGGATGCTCTTGCTCAGATAAGAGCACAACATAATTTGAAAAAGGGGTAGGGCGATTCTTCTCTACTTCTTGAGTTATCCCCAAGGGGAAAACCAGAAGAAGGTGACCGCCAAGGAGCGCCAGCAGAAGGGGCAGGTCGGTGTTGCCAACCTGCGGGCGTTGTTCAAGAAGGATTAACCCTAAGGATTGGCCGGGGTCAGTAGCGGTACTATGTCTGCTCCCGGCATGGGCGGTGAGATATAGCGCCCTTGCCCCATCCGGCAGCCGATATCAATCAGCTTCTGCAATTGCTGCTGGTTCTCGATCCCCTCGACTACCAAGGTGTAATCGAGATCCTGACAGATATCCCGCATGGCGCGGATCAGCGCCAAATCTTTGGGCGATTGCAGCATCCTCTGGGTAAAGCTGTCATCCACTTTGATGTAATCCACCGGGAAGTGGAACAAGGCGTTGAGGGAGGAGAAGCCGGTGCCGAAATCATCGAGGCTGATCTGGATACCCTTGGCCCTCAGGTCATGAAGGGATGCCAGCGCATCGGAATCTTGCCGCGACAGCTCCCGCTCGTTGAATTCAAAAATCAGATAGCCGGGGGCGACTCCTTCCTCTTCGATAATTCCCATCAGCCGCATGATGTGGTCATGGTTGACCAGATGCTTGCCCGACAGATTGATGGCGACCTTGAACTTGCCCTGCCCGGAGATTGGCAGCCAGTTCTTCAGTTGCTGACAGGTGTGGCGCAGGATCTGGTAATCCAGCTCCAGAATCAGGCCGCACTGCTCTGCCAGCGGAATAAAGTCGAACGCATCCTTCAGAATCCCCTCCTCGGTCAGCCAGCGCGCCATCACCTCCAGTCCGGTCAGGCGGCTATCCTGCAGCCGGATCACCGGTTGGAAATAGGGGACGATACGCCCCTCCCGCAGGGCTCTGGCCAGCATCTCTTCCGGCGAATTCCAGTTCTGGTTGATGCAATCATCCGAGTAGCTGACGATGCGACTGCGACCATTGCGCTTGGCCTGATACATGGCCAAATCGGCCTGATGGAGCAGCTGGCTGATATCTGAGGTTTGCTCGGAGACGCTCGATACCCCAAGGCTGACGGTAATGCTCAACTCGTTGCCGAGTAGCCGGAACGGGTAGGAGAGACGGCTGATAATGCGGTTGAGCACCGGGCTGATGTCATCGTCGCTCTTGCTGCTGTCCAGATAGATGACAAACTCGTCGCCCCCCAGTCTGGCCACCAGATCGTTTTGCCGGATGCAGGTCTGCAGGCGGCGGCTCACCTCCTTGAGCAGCTGATCGCCAGCGCTGTGGCCCAGGGTGTCATTGATCTGCTTGAAGTGATCCACATCGATAAAAATCACCGCGAATCCCGGTGACTTGTAGCGGTTGTAGTGGGTCATGGCGTGGTTGAGGTGGTTCATCAACAGCGCGCGGTTGGGCAGTTGGGTCAGCGGATCGTGAAGCGCATCGAATTGCAGCCGCCGTTCCAGCTCCTGATGCTGCTTGAGCTGCTTTTGCAGCCTGAGGTTGGTCTGACGCAGCTGTTGCAGCCGCTGGTTGATGGAGTCTTCGGTATTGATGTCGTTGAGCTGCTGGCGGATCCGTCTCAGCTCCAGCAGCAGGGTGAGCTGGCCACGCAGAAAGTCGAGAAACAGCTTGTCGTCGGTCTCCAGCGGTTGAGCCGTGCTGATGATGAAGTGGGCGAAGTACTGTTGTTGCAGCCGCAGCGGCATGCTGTGCCAGTAGCGGGACTCCCTGCTCACCTCGATATTGCTGGTGCTGTGGCACAAGCCGCTGATGAACTCGTCCCCTTGATGGGGATGGGCAGGGTAGATCTTTTCCAGCTTCTGACTGGTTAGCCTGACCAGCAGCATGTCCTCGATGGTGAGCATCTGGCGCAGTACCGCTTCCAGTTGGGAGAAGAGCGCCTGGGCCGGCAGGGTATTGGCGAGCCGCATGATGCGGCTGATGCTCTCGATTTTCTTTTTCCAGTTCGGGTCTTTGCGGATCAGCGGTGAAGGGAGCTCGGTGAGATGGGATCCCGCCTGGGTTTCGGTCAGCCGTTTGGCCAGACACTCCAGCAGCAGACGCAGGGTCGGCAGGTCGGCTGGTGTGCCACGCGCCAGCAACCACTGTATCTGGCCATGCTCGATGGGGAAGACGCACCACCCTTCGGCCTCATCCAGCTGGGTGAGTTGATCGGTGATGCGGGACTGCTCACGGCCCAGCTGTTGCTTGAAGATGTCGCTGACCTTGTAGGCGTAAAGCCAGTTCAGACCGGTATCGGAGAGGCCCAGCATGCCGAAATGTTGCAGCGGGCAGAGTTGGTCAATCTGCTGGATCAGGGCATCGTAATCGTCAGACGTGGCGGTTTGTGGCGCCGGGAAGTCCATAATGGCAGAGACCAACGCCAACAGGGGAGTTGAGTAGTGGGGTTCGATGGATTGGGACGACATGTGCAACTCCCGATATGTCTACCTTACAAGAGTAGTCGGAAGCCGATAGATTGAAAGGGCCGCAATTGCGGCCCTTTCAAATACTTACAGCTTGTCGATCATGTAGTGGATGGCGTTTTCAATCTCTTCATCACTACAGTTCGCACAGGTACCGCGCGGAGGCATCATGCCGGACTTGCCGGTAAAGCCTTCAATGGCATGTTTCTTGAGAGTATCAATGCCCTGGGCGATGCGAGGATCCCAGGCTGCCTTGTCACCCCGTTTGGGGGCACCAGCGGCGCCGGTGTCGTGACAGGCAAAGCAGGCGCCCTTGTATACCGTTTCGCCATCGCGGGGACCGGAAGAGGCGGCCGCAGTCGGTGCAGCACTCGCGCCGGCAATACCTTCCAGATCCTTGGCGGTATAGACCTGACCGATTGGTTTGATCCGCTCGGCAATGGCCTCCGGTGACATCTCATCGGCAGCAAGCACTGCCCCAGACAAGCTGGCGGCCGTCATCCCGACAGCCAGCAAATAGCTCAGTTTTTTCAACACGCTCATATACTCCCAGCAGTCTTTTATTATCCATGTAAACGACGGGATTATAACCGAATAGTTACAGCCATTTAAACGCTTGTGTGTGAAGTGTTAAACACTCTGCGTGCAAAGTTTTGGCCGATATCACGGCAATTCGGGTGGTGGAGATAAAAAGAAACCCGGCATTCGCCAGGTTTCGAGTAACCAAAGGGTGAAAAGGGTTATTTATCCCAGCTCAGGATCACCTTGCCGGAGTGGCCGGAGCGCATCGCATCGAACCCCTGCTGGAATTCGTCGATGTGGAATCTGTGGGTGATGATGGGGGAGAGATCCAGCCCGGACTGGATCAGGCTGGCCATCTTGTACCAGGTTTCGAACATCTCGCGGCCATAGATCCCTTTGATAAACAGCCCCTTGAAGATCACCTTGTTCCAGTCGATGGCCATGGTGGAGGGGGGAATGCCAAGCATGGCGATCTTGCCGCCGTGGTTCATCTTGTCGATCATCTCCTGGAAGGCGCTCGGGACGCCTGACATCTCCAGCCCCACATCGAACCCTTCGGTCATGCCCAGCTCGCTCATCACGTCGGCCAGCTTCTCCTTGGCCACGTTGACCGCGCGGGTGGCGCCCATCTTGCGGGCCAGCTCCAGCCGGTATTCGTTGACGTCGGTGATCACCACGTGGCGCGCACCCACATGGCGGCAGACGGCGGCGGCCATGATGCCGATGGGGCCTGCCCCGGTGATGAGCACATCTTCACCCACCAGATCGAAGGAGAGGGCGGTGTGCACCGCATTGCCAAACGGGTCGAAGATGGCAGCCAGCTCGTCCGGGATATTGTCCGGCAGCTTGAAGGCATTGAACGCGGGGATCACCAGATATTCGGCAAAAGCACCCGGGCGGTTGACGCCAACACCAATGGTGTTGCGGCAGAGGTGAGTGCGGCCAGCGCGGCAGTTACGGCAGTGGCCGCAGGTGATATGCCCTTCACCGGAGACCCGATCGCCGATGGCGAAGCCGCGCACCTCCTGACCGATGGCGACTACTTCGCCGACATATTCATGGCCGACCACCATGGGTACCGGAATGGTCTTCTGGGACCACTCGTCCCAGTTGTAGATATGGATATCGGTGCCGCAGATGGCGGTTTTGCGGATCTTGATCAGCAGGTCGTTGTGGCCGAGCTCGGGGGCCGGCACATCCGTCATCCAGATGCCGACCTCTTTGTGCAGTTTGGAGAGTGCTTTCATGGCTGTTCCTTCAATACGAATGCAGAAAAAAGGGGCTGCAGCCCCTTGATTCAAATCAGATAACGCCGAGTTCACGGCCGATGCGGATAAAGGCGTCGATCGCCTTGTCCAGCTGCTCGCGGGTATGGGCGGCAGACATCTGGGTGCGAATGCGGGCCTGACCCTTGGGCACGACCGGGAAGGAGAAGCCCACCACATAGATGCCGGCTGCCAGCATGCGGCTTGCCATTTCGGAGGCGAGTTTGGCATCCCCCAGCATCACCGGAATGATGGCGTGGTCGGCGCCAGCCAGAGTGAAGCCAGCGGCGCTCATCCGCTCGCGGAAGTAACGGCTGTTCTCTTTCAGGCGGGCGCGCAGGTCGTGACCCTCGGCCAGCATGTCGATCACCTTGATGGTGGCGGCAACGATGGAGGGGGCCAGCGAGTTGGAGAAGAGGTACGGGCGGGAGCGCTGACGCAGCCAGTCGATCACCTCTTTCTTGCCGGAGGTATAGCCACCGGACGCGCCGCCGAGCGCCTTGCCCAGAGTGCCGGTGATGATGTCGACCCGATCCATCACGCCGCAATATTCGTGGGTGCCACGACCGTTTTCGCCGATAAAGCCGACGGCGTGGGAGTCATCCACCATCACCAGCGCATCGTATTTGTCTGCCAGATCGCAGATGGATTTGAGGTCGGCGATGACGCCATCCATGGAGAAGACGCCGTCGGTGGCGATCAGCTTGAAGCGGGCGCCGTCGGCATCAGCCTGCTTGAGCTGGGCTTCCAGCTCGGCCATGTCGTTGTTGGCATAGCGATAGCGCTTGGCCTTGCACAGCCGCACGCCGTCGATGATGGAGGCGTGGTTGAGGGCATCGGAGATGATGGCATCTTCGGCGCCGAACAGGGTCTCGAACAGACCGCCATTGGCATCGAAACAGGAGGAGTAGAGGATGGTGTCTTCGGTGCCGAGGAAGGCAGACATCTTCTGCTCCAGCGCTTTATGCTGGTCCTGGGTGCCACAGATGAAGCGCACCGAGGCCATGCCGAAGCCGTGGCTGTCGAGTCCCTGATGGGCGGCGGCGATCAGGTCCGGGTGGTTGGCCAGCCCCAGATAGTTGTTGGCACAGAAGTTCAGTACCTGCTCACCGCCGACGGCGATGCTGGCCTGCTGGGCGGAGGTGATGATGCGCTCCTGCTTGTACAACCCTTCAGCTTGCACCTGGTTCAGTTGCTCGGTCAGGTGACGATAGAATCCGTTAGACATCCTCGATCCTTAGTGGCTATTTCAGCTGCGTATCAACAGAGGGCGACATTTTACTGCAATCTGTTGCGGTAAATTCAAATGATTGTGCTGATATTCAACAAATGTGAAACAGATCTCACCCAGCTGGTTGGGCCAGCTGGCGGTAGTGCTGCTCCAGCTGCTGGATCTGTCCGGCCACCTGGGGTTGCACATAGGGGCGCAGCAGGAACAGCACCTTCAACACGCCTTGATAGAGCAGCGGTTTGGTGATGCGGGTGTTGGGGGCCTGGGCAATCTGGAACGGGATCCAGCAGGTCACCACCATCTTGATGGTCTGGCCCAGATCCGGCAGGTCTTCATCGCTGACATCGATAATGCCCCCTTCGCGCAGGCTTCTGAGTAGCGCGACCACGGAGGAGCGCATCTGCTCCTGGGCCTTGAGGTACTTCTGTTGCAGCGGTTCGTCACGGCTCAGGATGTCCGGCAGATTGGCGTAGAAGAAGCGGAACTGCCACATCAGATAGAAGATGGCATCCAGATATCCCATCAGATCCTGCAGGGTGATTTCACGGTTGCGGGTCGGGACGAAGCTCTCGCTCAGGTGGCGGGCATACTGGTCGAAGATGGAGTGGATGATGTCTTCTTTATTGCGGAAGTGGTAGTAGAGGTTGCCCGGGCTGATGCCCATGTGCGCCGCAATATGGTTGGTGGTGATGTTGCGTTCACCCTGATCGTTGAACAGCTCGGTCGCGCTGTGAATGATCCTGTCTCTGGTTTTCATCACTCATTCCTCCAACAGGTTCCGCTCGGGGCAGTTTTGAACAAGGTCGAATCCCCGGACGGCCCGTGATAAACTTTTCGGCAATTTCAAATTGGCTCACTATACACAGCTTTAACAAGCAGTCACATGTAGCCATCAACGTACGAGAGGCAAACTCCATGATCGTAGTAACTGGCGGTGCTGGCTTTATCGGCAGCAATCTGGTCAAGCAGCTGAACGCTCAAGGACGGACCGATATCGTGGTCATTGATGACCTGACCGACGGCACCAAGTTCGTCAACCTGGTCGATCTGACCATCGCTGACTACATGGACAAAGACGAGTTTCAGGCTCGGATCGTCTCCGGTGACGAGTTTGAAGAGTGGGACAACGGCATCGAGGTGATCTTCCACGAAGGCGCCTGCTCTGCCACCACCGAATGGAACGGCAAGTTCATCATGGAGGTCAACTACGAGTACTCCAAAGATCTGTTCCACTACTGCATCGAGCGTGAAATCCCGTTTATTTACGCCTCTTCTGCCGCGACCTACGGTGGCCGCAATGACAACTTCATCGAAGATCCCAAGTTCGAACAGCCGCTCAACGTCTACGGCTACTCCAAGCAGTTGTTTGACCAGTACGTGCGCCGCTGGATGCCGGAGATCAACTCTCAGGTTGTCGGTCTGAAGTACTTCAACGTCTACGGCCCACGCGAGCAGCATAAAGGCTCCATGGCTTCCGTTGCCTTCCACCTCAATACCCAGGTGAAGAAGGGCGAGAATCCCAAGCTGTTCGAAGGTTGCGATGGCTTCCCGAACGGTGGTCAGATGCGTGACTTCATCTATATTGACGACGTATGCAAGGTAAACCTCTGGTTCTGGCAGAACCCGCAACACTCCGGCATCTTCAACTGCGGTACCGGCCGTGCCGAGCCGTTCCAGAACGTGGCCGAAGCAGTGATCAAGCATCATCAGAAGGGAGCCATTGAGTACATTCCCTTCCCGGATCACCTCAAGGGCCGCTACCAGAGCTTCACCCAGGCTGATATGACCAAGCTGCGCAGCGTGGGTTATGACGCCGAGTTCAAAACCGTTGCCGAAGGGGTAGCGGATTACATGGCCTGGCTCAACCGCTAACGGGTGAGCACAACGCGGCAGTTTGAGCGCAAAACCGGAAGTGGGCACTCGCCTGCTTCCGGTTTCTGGTCTCTGTGGCTGCTTGCCGTTCCTCTCTTCTCTATCGGGTAACCGCGCGATGAATATATTGATGGCACTCTCCCAGCTCGAGGTAACGGGAGCTGAGGTCTATGCCACCACGGTCGGTAACGAACTGACCCGGCGTGGTCACAACGTCTTTTATGTTTCTGATACCCTGACCAAGCCGACGCTTGGTCCCGTCTTCAAGCTGAGATTCAACAAGCGCAGCATTCTGCGCCGCTTCTGGCACGTCTTTTACCTCATCTATCTCATCAAGAAGCACCATATCCAGTTGGTGCATGCTCACTCCCGCGCCTCCGGCTGGAGCAGCTATGTCGCTTGCAAACTGACTGGCACACCAATGATTACCACGGTTCATGGTCGCCAGCCGGTGCACGCTTCGCGCAAGGCATTCCATGCCCTTGGGCTTAGGGCGGTTGCCGTTTGTGAGGATATTGCCCATCAGATAGTCGACAATCTGGGGGTGGATCCCGCGATCGTGCAGGTGCTGCGCAACGGTATCGAAACCGACAAATTCCAGCCTGTGCCTGCGCCGGATAATCCAAAGCCGGTGATCGCCATCATTGGCCGTTTGAGCGGCCCCAAAGGGGAGCTCTGTTACCGTCTGCTCGACGAGGTACTCGATCTGGATGCCTGCAAGGTGCGGATTGTCAGCGGTACCAAGGTACCGGAGCGCTTTGCCCGTTTCGAAGGCCGTGCCGAGTTTGTTGGTTATGTCGATGATGTGCCCGCTCTGCTGGCGAGTTGCGATCTGGTGATCGGCGCCGGTCGGGTGGCGATGGAAGCACTGCTCTGTGGTCGGCCCGCCTTTGCCATTGGTGAAGCCAAGGCAGTTGGTCTGGTGACCGAACAGAATCTGGATGATGCTCTGGCGAGTAATTTTGGCGATATCGGCCCCAAGGATCTGGCTATCGATTTTGCTGCCCTTAAGGGAGAAATCGAGACCGCTTTGACCAGCAAGACGGTGCCGGAAGTCATTCGGCAGCGCATTCAGGATGAGTATGGCTTGCAGGGGGTAGTATCCGGCCTCGAAACCATCTATCAGGATGCCGTAGTCGAAACCCTGCGCCGCGAGATGCCCGTCATCATGTACCACCGTTTTATCGAGCAGGATAGCGAGAAAGGAGTGCATGGCACCTGGATGCCGATCACCATGTTCGAGAAGCATCTGCGACTGATGAAGTGGCTAGGCTACGAAACCCTGACTTTCCGCGATTTGGCGGACAAAGGCTTTATCCACCGTCTGCAATACGGCAAGAAGTACCTGATGATCACCGCCGATGACGGCTATCAGGACAACCTGACCCGCATGCTGCCACTGCTGGAAAAATATGGTTACAAAGCCGTGGTGTACGTGGTTACCGGCGAAGGTTATAACCGTTGGGATGTGGAGCATCCGACCAATCCTGATACCAAGGTCTCATTGATGAGTGGTGAGCAGGTCAAGGTGCTGGCCGCCAGCGGTCATGTGGAAATTGGTGGTCATACCCTGACTCACCCCCGCTTGAGCAAGCTCACACCCGAACAACAAGCCCATGAAATTCAGGAGAATAAACGCCAACTGGAGGCCCTGCTTGGCCATCCGCTGCTCTCGTTTGCCTACCCTTACGGAGATATGAACGAGAGTGCCAAGGAACAGGCTATCACCGCCGGGTATCGTTTTGCCGTCGCTACCAATAGCGGCCCCAAAGCAATGCACCAGGACCCTTTCCAGATCCGCCGGATTGCCATCTTCCCCCGTACTGATGTATTCGGGCTGTGGCGAAAAATTCGTGGGAATTATGTGTTCAGGAAGTGAACTGATAGCTTCCTGCCATACTCAAGGTAATTAATAGGTATGACAGACTCTATAAAGCGATACTTGGAGAGTGAGCATTGCTCATCATTAATGTTTCTCTCCATTATATGCTACGTGATGTTCAAAGATTCATTTCAGGTTGTTGGCGATTTCTTTCAAACCGTTATGATTATTGGTGGTTTGGTAGCAATAGCTGTGTATCGGGATTTTTTTTCCAGAAATGTAGTGTTTTGGTTGCTAGTAATTGGAGGAGTAATTCAGTTCGTAAGCTGGTTTATGTCAACTAGAACTATACCTGAACTCGCACAGCCTACTCCTAATCTCAAACCGTTTTCTTATTTAATGGTGTTTCTTGTCGTGGCTTTTTGGCTAAAGGGGTCACTTAAGAGATCTATCGTGACACTACTTGCATTTTCTGTTGGTAGTGTTTTTACGTTGTTTTATTACTCTGATTTTTTTGAACAATTTATAATTGGAATGCACGGTAGTCGAGTAGACTTTGGCTATAGAAATGCGCAGCATGGCTCCTTGATAATAGGCGCAGCTTTCATCTGTACACTTTGGTTTATATATACTGTCGCGCCACAGAAAATAAATAATAAAGGTGTTGTTGTTTCAATATCATGTTTGTTTTTGGTTCTTTTAGGGGCATTGTTGATGATGTTACAGTCAAGACAATCTTGGCTGGCAGTGTTCATATCTATATTTGTGATACCATTGTTATATGCTTATTTTAGAGACAGGGTTTCACTCAGAAAGATTATCATGCTCTATGGTATATTATTCGTCATCGGAATTATCATATATCATGTTGATTTTGTTCATAATCGTATTTATGCTGGTTTTTCACATCCAGGTGATTTACATAACATGTTATCAGGGAACTGGCGAGAGGTGAAAGATATAAGTATCGGTGTCAGGCTACAGACATGGCTGGAGGCGATTAATTGGTTTTATTCTCATCCTATTTTTGGTACTGGTGATGGCAGCCGTTCTTTAGTGATTACTCAGTCAAATGTTTTGCCTGACTATATTAAGGCGGAATTTAGACATCTGCATAATTCAAATTTTGAAACTGCAGTTTCTTATGGTGCAATGGGGCTCGTATTCACCTATGTACTGATGTTCTATCCTGTATACAAGGCTGTGAGGAGTAATGCTCCTACCTTAATAAAATGTATTGCCATTAGTTTCTTGATCTATTGGCTAATAATTAACAATTTTGAATCGTTCTTATATATGCGTTCAGGTCAATGGGTTTTCAACACCTTTATGGGAACAGTGTATTCATTTGCATTATATAGTGACTTTCTTGAATATCAATCTCGCCGAAATAAATTGGACGAATATAATATATGAAAATTTTTATTGTCAGCTTAAAAAATGCTGAGTCTCGCCGTGAGCGAGTTAAGCGAGTTTTGGCAGAACTTGATGTTGAGTTTGAATTTTTTGATGCAATAAATGGTTTTGCTGGACTGCCCGAAAGATTACAAGGGTGTCCGGATGATATGCACCGAAAATTTTTAAGAAGTCGTCCACTGACTCCCGGTGAGAAAGGCTGCTATGCAAGTCATTATTTACTATGGGAGAAATGCATAGAGCTAAATGAGCCGATAATTGTCCTTGAGGATGATTTTCTACCGACAAGATATTTCTGTGATATATTCGAAGCCCTACCTAAACTACATGAAAAATATGAGTATTTGAAGCTGGAGCCGCAGATCGGTGACGCGACGGCACTGGAATATGAGCATGGAATACAAACAATGCTCTGGCATAACAATGTTAGGTGGACGACGGGATATAGTATTAATCCTAATGGAGCCAGAAAGCTGGTTGGTTGCAGTAGCAGATGGCTATGTTCAGTAGATAACTTTATTGGTGAGTCATATCGACACAAAGTCCAGTCAGTCGGTGTGCTGCCATATGCAATATATAGCCCTGGTGATATGGAGAGTGGAATTCAAAACAAGGTGGCCTTGGCTAAGGTGCCGCTACTTTTTAAGGCATCTCGAGAAATATATAGGTTTTATCGCTTTGTAAGAATGTATTTTTGGAATAAAAAATATAAAAATCAGAAGGGATAACATGAAAGCTTCAAAAAATAATACAGGAATAGGTTGTGATAAAATACATGCAATATGGTTGGGTGACCGCTTGCCACCACTTGCACATGTATGTATTGATGATTGGAGTAAGCAGGGGTATGAATATAAAATATGGTTAGATTGCGACCCTAAAATAAAACATTGGATAGCTGGGTGTGAATTTTCAAGGCGATGCTATGAAAAGGGACTCTATGCTTTTGTGACTGATTATCTTCGCTTGAAAATTCTTGCTGAAGAGGGCGGTCTATATATGGATACGGATGTTACAATAAATAAAAATCCGTTTGGTATTTTCCATGACTATAATTTTGGGGTTGGTTATGAAGAGGGTGATAGAATTGGTACGGCAATAATTTACGCCAAGCAGGATTCTTCTACATTAGCACGGTTGATCCATTTCTACGAGAATGAAATCATGAAGTCAGAGCTCTATATGGGGCCTGATATTATGACCCATATTCTTAAAAGTGAGTCGATTGTGGAAAATGTTGGGGTTTTTGATAAACATTATTTTTATGATTATAGTGGCGAAAAAATAAATTACACTCCACACCCAGATAGATATGTAACACACTGGTTTCAACATAGTTGGAAACGCTCAAACGGATTAGTATTCCTGAAATCAAAACATAAGGGTATGTTGGGGTTTCTATATGAATATCAAAAAGAGCTATTTCGCTTCAGGAGTTAAGGA
The DNA here is from genome assembly GCF_040907785.1 of Aeromonas sp. s8. Taxonomy (NCBI): domain Bacteria; kingdom Pseudomonadati; phylum Pseudomonadota; class Gammaproteobacteria; order Aeromonadales; family Aeromonadaceae; genus Aeromonas; species Aeromonas sp. s8. The sequence goes on along the minus strand of NZ_JBFOCL010000042.1, from coordinate 103,873 downwards.
ATGATACGCTTTTTGCATTCATTCTTAACGCTTGATGTCGATGATAAAATGTGAGTTGCAGTTGGGAAACGTTGGTGAATAACTGTTAAAGTTCTAGTCAAATTTTTCTGGTTGGTATGAATTTGATGGTTGTGTTTAGTGAGCGCTACAGCAAGATGATGTTTGGGGCCGTTATTTTTTCTGGGCTGATGTTATCTTGGTTGTTCTTTAGCCACCAACTCCTAACCGGCGACCAGACCCAGATGCTCTACAAGGGTTACCTTGGGGCTTATGAGGGGGTCTGGCTCAGCTATGGCAATGCGGCGAGTGCGGTGGGCAATGTGCCGGGGAGTTTGTCGGCCTGGCTGATCGGCGGGCCGCTGCTACTGTGGGATTCTCCCTATGCCCCCATGGTGTTGCTGCTGGCGATGCGGTTGGTCGGGTTTCTGCTGTTTGATGCAGTGATCCGTCAGGTGTTTGATGACAGGGTGCGTCTGCTGTTTCTGGTGCTCTGCTGGCTTAACCCCTGGTTCCAGTACGAGAGTCTGCTCTACAACCCCTCCTATCTGTTCCTTTTCTCGGCCATGCACTGCTGGTCGGCCTGGCATATGCGCGAGCGGGCCTCCTTCTGGCACATGATCGTTCACCTGCTGGCCATCGGCATGGCGATGCAACTGCACTACTCCTGGCCACTATTGGCGGTAATGTCCACCTATCTGTTCTGGCGCCGCATTCTCAAGGTGAGTTGGAGTGGGGTGGTGGTGGCTACCCTGCTGATCGGTGCCTCCCTGATCCCTTATGCCATGGAAGTGATGAGCAACAGCCATATCACCCAAAACGTCGATCCCGAGGCGCGCCAGCGCTATATCGGCTGGGGGCTGGTGCATGTCTATCCGGTGCTGAAATCAGTGCTCTACTGGCTGCGCTACGGCTCCTGGTTGTTTGCCAGCAAGCTGGTCAATGACACCCAGTTCATCTGGCTGGCTGGGCACGAATACCTGCAGATGGCGGCAGTCTGGCTGTGGCGGGTGGTGATCTACGGAGTGGGCTCGGCGACCGTATTGCTGGCGGCCAAGGCCAACTGGCAGCTGTGGCGTGAGCTCAAGCCGCGCCTGCTGCGCAGCGACCGCGCGCCAGTGGATGGTGAAAGCTGGCTCGGTCTCTATGCGCTGGCGGCGGTGCTGGCGGTGCTGGTGAGTGCGGCTCTGTCGCCGATCATCTTCAACTACTGGCACCTGATGCTGATCTTCCCCTACGCCCTGTTCCCGATCCTGCTGTTACTGGTGCGTTGGAGCCGTCGTTATCCGCAGTGGGTTGGCAAGGGGCTGCTGGTGGCCACCCTGTTCTGCACCGCTGTGAACCTGATCGCGGCGTGCGACAGCACCAAGTTCTCCTATCAGGCGGACTACAAAACCCAGGTGCTGGAGTATCTGCAAGAGATGAAGCTGCAACCCAAGCAGTGAGTCATCCACGCCCAGCTCCCCGGTCTCGGGGGGGCTGGCTGTCACTATTCGAAACGGTCCATATGGGCGAAGTTTTTGGCTTCGGCAACCCAACCCTCACGCCCTTGCTTGTCCCGAATTTTTACCCACCACTGGTTCTGCGGTGACCGGCCGTATCTGATCTCTTTGCGCGCATAGTCATAATCGAGAATGTAGGTTTTGCCCTTGTACCAGAACAGGCTATTGCCTTCGCCCAGTCCGCCGAGGATATAAAGCGTTTCCCCTGCCTTCATATTCAGCAGCGGCCCTTTTCCCTCCTCGTTGTAGCCCAGCTTGACCGATCTGAGTATCTCAACGATCCCCGGTTGTTCGGTAATGACAACCCCGGTCAGCCCTTCCACCTGCTGGCCGCGGGGTAGCCGGAACAGCGCTTTGGCCGTCAGGGATGGCTCGGCTCTGACGATCACCTCTTGCTTGGTGGTCCACGACTGATAGGTACAACCTTCAAACGGGCAGCGACCCCAGTCGTAATAGGGCAGGCGCGGCTTTTCATCAGAACTTACAGTCGCAGCAAACAACGACAACAACAGCAAAAACAGTCTCATGAATTTACCTGTCCGGCGGGGCGCTCACCCGCCGGTTTGATGAATGGGGCCGCACTATATCTCAAGAGACCAAAATCCATCAAAGCAGCGGAAGTATTGATTTTCACCGCAATAAAACGGGGGCCCATTGGTCATGGGAGTAGGGGGCACAAGAGGTCGAAGCGCGGCGGGAGCGGATAGCCCGCTCATTTGCCTTGTGCCTATGGGCATCTCTCGTTCGGGCACGCGTTTGGTATTACTGCTATCGGCACTTCTTCTCCCTCTTATGACCATCAGCCAGGCTGTGGCGATCAACGCGCCACTGCGGGGATGTGTCTTCCAGCTGGCGCCGCTGGTCACCATCGATCAGCAGGGCAAGGTCTCCGGGCCGGTGATCGACTACTTTCGCCGTCATATCGAACCCGCGATCGGGCGCACCATCGAGTGGCAGGGGCTCAATGTGGCGCGGCTGCTCAGCAACCTCGAGAGCGGCGAGTGCGATCTGACCCCGTTGCTGAGCTACAGTCCCGAGCGTGCTCGTCACTTTCTCTATATCGACTCCCACCTGTTGCTGCTGCGGCCAGTGCTGGTGGTACTGGTGCCATCGCGACTTCACTCGGTCGAACGGCAAGAAGATCTCTTCGGCACCACCATCGGCTGGTCGAGTCAGGCGATCGTGCCGCCGCTGTTGCAGCATCCGCAGATCCATATCGACACCCTCTCCCAGCTCAGCTGGGAGCATGGCAACATGCAGAAGTTGCTACGCGGGCGGATTGATGCCGCGCTCTTCTCCAACGATATTTCTGCCAACCATTTTCGTGCCAAGCTCCCTGCGGCGACCCGCCTCATCTACCTGCCGGTCACCCCGCTGCAGGTGCATATCGTGCTGAACAAGTCGTTGGGGGATGGCAATCCCGAACTGGTGCAGCGTATGCGTCAGATGGTGGAGCGGGTGCCGCTCGCCTCGCTGGTAGAACCAACCCCGCGGCTGTGGGGGCGTTGAGAGGGGGTTGCGTGCAATAATCTACAAGCCCAAGGCCCGCTTCTGGTGTATCTATAACCCATGAATACCACCGATTCCCTCATCCGCTACTGGCAATCCCCGCACCTGCCGGGGGTCGAGCTGTCACACTCCCACCACAGGGCGTTCAGCTATGGCCGCCATGTCCATCTCGACTACCATATCGGGCTGGTGCAGCGGGGTGGCCAGAAGTTTATCCACAAGGGGAACAGCCACCATCTGGTGCGCGGGGTGCTATCTACCGTCAATCCGGATGAGGTGCACGACGGCCTCAGCCTGCTGCCGGAAGGGTACGAGGTGCGGGTCTTCGCCATCGATCCGCAGCAGCTGATGCTCTGGCTGCCGGAGCAGCCGGAACCCTTCTTCGACAAGGGATTGCAGAGCCGCCCCGACCTCTATCAGGGCTTTGCCCAGCTGCACGGCTATCTCGACAACCCCAAGGCCGATGGCCTGCTGATCGAGAGCCAGCTGCTTGCCCTGCTGGGGGAGCTGCTGCATCTGGCCCCCGAGGTACACCAGTTGGCGGATCCCCAGTTGCGATTCCTGCGCGACTACCTGATGGCCGCCCTCGACGAGCCCCACTCGCTGGAAGAGCTGGCGGGGCTGCTTGGGCTCGATCGCTTCGCCTTCCTGCGCCAGTTCAAGAAGCGCAGCGGCATGACTCCCTACGCCTGGCTGAAACGGCTGCGGCTGGAGCAGGGCAAGCGGCTGCTGGCGAGCGGCATGGCGGTGAGCGAGGTGGCGCTGGCGGTCGGCTTCTTCGATCAGAGTCACTTCCACCACGGCTTTCGCCAGGCATTCGGTCTGACACCCGCCGAATTTCGTGCCCAGATGCAATCTTTTACAAGCCGCGCCCCCCGCTGATCCGCCATGCTGGCGCTCCGTCGTTAAAGCGAGAGTTGTTATGCTGACCAGTCTGTTCGTTACCCTCGGCCTGATGCACCTGATTGCACTGGCCAGCCCCGGCCCCGATTTCGCCCTGATCCTGCGCACCAGCCTGCACCGGCCGACCGCTCTTGGCGCGGCGCTGGGCATCTCGTTGGCGATCATGGTGCACGCCACCCTGAGCCTGACCGGGATCAGCATGCTGATCGCCAGTCACCCGCTGCTGTTTATGGTGATCAAGTGCTGCGGCGCCCTCTATCTGGGCTGGTTGGGGTGGGGCGCCCTGATGGCGGCTCGCCAGCAGAGCAGTACCGTGATGGCCAGCGCCGCCAACGAGCTGCGCGGCTGGGGCAGGGGCGTGCGCACTGGCCTTGCCACCAATCTGCTCAACCCCAAGGCGCTGGTGTTCTTTATCGGTCTGCTGGCCGCCATGGTGACGCCAGAGGTGGATGGAATGACCCGCAGCCTGCTGGTGGGCGAGCTCTTCATCATCTCCCTCTGCTGGTTCGGGCTGCTGGCGTGGAGCCTCTCCACCGATCGTGCCCAGCGCCGGCTGCTGCGGGTGCAGCGGCCGCTCAATCTGGTGACCGGCGTGCTGTTTGCGGTGGTCAGCCTCTCCATTCTGGCGAGCATGGGGGCCGAGCTGATGGCCTGACGAGTCGGCGCATGGGCCTATACTCCAACAAGGTTTACCTGTCAGGAGTACCCGGCCATGCGTCTACTGCCTCTTTGCTGGTTGTTGGGGATGACCCCGGCGCTGGCGGCCCCGGTTCAGCTCAAATTGCTGGAGTGGGGCTATCTGCCTGCGGGTTATGAACAACAGTTTGCCGACTACGCCAAAACCCATGGGGTGGAGGCGACGGTCAGCCGGATCGAGCCGCTGCTGACCGATTTCGACAGCGTCTACCGCGCCCTGCGCACCCGCAGCGCCGATGTGGTGCTGCCGACCAGCTACTTTTACAAGGCCCATCACCAGCCGCTGTTCAAGCTGCTGCTCCCCATCGATTTCAGCCGCCTGCAGCACTACGCCGAGGTGAAGCCCGCCCTCAAGAACACCGAGTATGACAAGCAGGGGGAGCGCAACTACTCGGTGCCCTTCTCCTACGCCATGTTCAGCCTCGCCTATGACAGCAAGCAGGTGCCGCAAGCGCCCACCAGTTGGCAGGTGCTCGCCAACAGCTCGCCGCCGGGTCAGTTTGCCGAGTTCTGCGACCAGTTCGAGCCGCTGCTCTTTTCGGTGCTGCTCTCGCTGGGCAAGTCGCCCGCCCTGTTTGCCAGCGGCGAGATGCTGGCCGACAAGACCTTGCAGCAAGAGGTGGAGCAGCAACTCTCGCAGCGGCTGCGAGCCAGTCGCGGCTTCTGGTTCAATCAGGCCAACCGCTGCGAGGATCTGCGCCAGCAGACCTTTGCCACCACCTGGGGGCTGGAGCTGGTGGAGTGCAATAAGCAGAACGAGCAGCAGTGGCGGATCGCCATGGTGCAGGAGGGGGCCATCTATGCCCTCGATGCGATCTCCATCGCCCGCCATGTTGACGATGATCCCGCACGGCTCAAGGCCGCCTACCTGCTGGTGGATTTTCTGCTGAGCGCGCCGCTGCAACGCCAGATGCTGGTGGGCACGCCCACCATTTCGGCCAGCAATATGGCCTCCCGGCCGCCCCTCAGCCCGCAGGAGCAGGCGGTGCTGCCGGATCGCCCGCTGCCGGAGTTTGACGAGCGGCTGCTGGTGCCCGCGTTGCCCGCCCATATCAAGAATCGCTACAAACGGATGGTGCAGCAGGCGATCGTCGCCAGCGGCAAAGAGGGGCTGGTCAAGCAGTGCCCCTGGGATCTCGATAACTGATGAATGAGCCTGCCTCTTCTCCGGCGGCAGGCAAGTTTGCGCAAGATGGCTGATGATCGGTCATCACCCGCTCCAGGGTATTCCCCCGTTCAACTCACGCCGCTCGCGGGCTCACATCGTTTGAAAAAACTGAGCGCTTACCGCAGCCCCATTTAGCCGGATTAAACAACCGAACCCTCGCCAGATTGCCGTTCGTACCCTGGCTGACCCTGTACAAAAGTGCCTCAATTGTGACAACTTGGATGTGAGCTGAACAATCCTGATCTGTCCCTTGTGGGAAGGTGATGAATAGGTTATTTCTCTGTGACATTGGCGGCATCCGGCACGGGTTCTCCAGCCATGTGGTGCGAAATCCACAGCAAAAACAAACAGTAAAATGCAGGAGCAAATATGAAAAAGGTCGTGATGGTTGCCGTGGCTGCGGCCCTGCTGGGTGGCTGCGCCGTCAAGAATCAGGTATCCCACAGCTTGCAGGCGATCCCGCTGACTGCCTTCCAGCAGAGCGAGAGCAACCCCAATCAGCGTGTCTACAAGGAGCCGGGTGTTGATCTGCGCCAATACAATGAGGTGCTGCTCGATCCGCTGCAGTTTATCCGGCAGGAGAACGGTCAGTGGTATCTGCTGACCGCCAATGAACAGAACCAGATTGGCCGCTACTACCACGACAAGTTCCAGAGCGAGCTGATCAAGCAGGGCGTCAAGATCGCCTCCGCCCCCGGCCCGAAAGTCATGCGGATCCAGGCCGCTGTCACCAACTTCGACCTGACCCGCCCCGACCCCAAGCTGCGTGACCTGCTGCCGGCCAAGATCGCCATCAATGTCACCCGCGAAGTGATCGGCAAGGAGCCCTATCTGCTCAAGGTGGGCAGCATGGCCCAGCTGCTCGACTCCCGGAGCGGCAAGCTGCTGGTGCGTGTGATGGATGCCCGCGAGAGTACGGATACCACCCACAAGGATGAGCCCATCACTGCCGAGGAGATGGAGAAGATGATCGACCAGTGGGCTGCCAGCCGCGCCAAACAGCTGGCGGACAATCTGGGGCGCTGATCGATTGGTGCGTCCAAGCGGGGCGCTGCGGGAGCCTTTTGGGCTGCAATAATGGTAAGATGTTGATAAGGTGGTCATTTTGCAGGCAGGAGAAAATGATATGAAACGTGTGTTGTTACCCATCCTTGTTGCTGGCCTGTTGAGTGCCTGCAGCACCTCGTCACCCACGCCTGAGTGTGCGCCGATGGCGGGTGGCTGGCAGAGTCAGCCGTTGCCCAATGCTGAAGGGGAGGCTGCGCTGGCCAGCGTGCTGGCTCGCATGAACACGGCCGCCAAACTGCAGAGCATCCGCGAGGTGCGCAGCCAGGTGGTCTCCGGGGTCAACTACGACATCGAGTTCCAGCTCGACAACGGAGAGGTGTGGAACACCCGTGTCTATCGGGATCTTGCCGGCAACTACCAGATGACCCGCACGGCTGCACAGGGTGAGCTTCCTCCCTTGCCTTGCGTCAAGGCCAAGTAATTCCTGCTTGTTGAGCCCCTCGTCAGAGGGGCTCATCTGACCAGAAAATTTCTGCTTTTCTCCCCGCATTCTGACAGTCAGGATGACCCTTCCCGTGACTGCATCCTCATGGAAAAGGAACCGCTATGAATCGCCACCCCTGCATCAAACACTGGAGCGAGCTGCAAGAGCAGACGCCGCGCTACTACTCCGGCAGTCAGGAGCCCCTTTCTCGCGGCTGCGCCCTCGGCAAACACTTCGGCTTTAGCCGCATCGGCATTCACCACGAGATCGTCGAGCCCGGCCATCGCACCAGCTGGCCCCATGCCGAGAAGACCGAGGACGAGTTTGTTCACGTGCTGGAAGGGACGCCGGATGTCTGGCTCGATGGCGTCCTCTATCGGCTGCAACCGGGCGACTCGGTGGGCTTCAAGGCCGGTGACGGGCTGGCCCACGCCTTTATCAACAACACCGAAGAGACTGTCCGGCTGCTCTGCATTGGCGACACGGATCGGGAGGACAACCGCATCCACTACGCCGTGCATCCCGAGCGCAATATCACCCTCGGCAAGCTGCACTGGGATGATGTGCCCGAACGTGAGTTGGGTGATCACGACGGCCTGCCCGACAAGCTGCGCGAGCGCAACGGCCCCTTCTAGGGGGCAGCCCTTCTGCACACCAGCCCAGTACCACCCGATATAAAAAAGCCTGCCGCTTGGCAGGCTTTTGCTATCTGTTTGCCGCCTGTGGCGAGCGGCGCTTATTGCAGGTTGAGCCCGCCCAGATAGTCACGCTTGCCGAGATCGACCCCGGCGCGGCGCAGCAGGGCGTAGGCCATGGTGAGGTGGAAGTAGAAGTTGGGAATGCCGTACTCATGGACGCAGGTATGGCCATCCATCCCCTTGCCGCCCGCCCAGTGGGGCACGTAACGGCCGCTGGCGTACTGGCTGTAGTCCGCCTCCAGCTTGCCTTGCAGATAGGTGATGGTCTTGCCGATATGGGCGCGCAGATCCGCCATGGTTTTGGGATCATCGCCCATGGCCGGCAGCTCGCTGTGGCTGGCGGTGGCGACCACGGCGCGGGCCGAATCGCAGCAGATCAGCACCTGCTTGCTGAAAGGCAGCATATCGACGATCAGCCGATCGCCGAAGAAGTTCTCCACGTTGAACTGCTTCGCCGTGGCGTGGGCCTCGGCCTTGGCCAGACAGTGATCCAGATTGGTCAGCATCTTGATGAACTGGGCGGTAATGTCGCGATTCATGAGCACTCTCCATCTTGTTGAAACAGCGGCCCGCTTGCGCGGCCACGGTGAATGAGACTGGCTAATCGGCCACCAATATACCCCAACCGCTGCCGGGTTCGAGCCCGCCACGATGAAAAGGGCAGGGCAGCGCTACTTCGCGCGACAACCGTTGGCCAAGGGGCCATGCTCGCTTTCTGAACCTGTGAGTCCCTTATCGCCCCTTTTTTGATCTGTGACATAAATCACCTTTTTTCAGGGGCGTAGGCTGAATGCCGTTGTCCTGGACAGACGCCTGCGCATCCGCCAGGACACAAGAAAAGGAGAATGAGATGAAGATCTATGACCGGAACCGAAATGTGCTGAACCAGGGTCAGCGCGTCATGATTGCCGCCACTGGCGCAGTCGATTTTCTGAAAGAGGCCCACACCGACAACATGACCCCCTATCAGGCGGAGCATGAGAAGTGCGTGCTGCTGGCAAACTCCGGAGAGCGCTACGCCCCCATCGAGTTGATTAGACTAGGCTGATCCCTTTCCCTGTCACCCTACTCTTTACAATTCACCCGGCCGCCGCGCCCCATCTGGCGGCCGGGTTTCTGAGTTCCCCCCTTCATCCCACCAAATGCTGGAAAATTGAACCGGGTCACACCCCAACCGATTTGAGCGATTGTCAGCCAGCGCAGGCTCATGCGAACCTTTAAACCCCGTTAACTCACTAAAAAATAACGACTATGTTCAGGCAAATAATGATGAGTGCCGCCCTGCTGTCAGCGGCGCTGCTTTCCGGTTGTGCTTCCGTACCCATGGCCGATGCCACTGCAGATGCGCAGGCCAAGCAGTTTGTGGCGCCCAAGGATGCGGCCAACCTCTATATCTATCGCAACGAGACCTTCGGTGCGGCGGTGAAAATGCCGCTGCTGGTGGATGGTATGGCGGTCGGCGATACCGTGGCCCACACCTACATCCTCAAGCAGGTGACGCCGGGCAGCCACACCATCACCTCCAAGTCGGAGAACGATGCCACCCTGACCCTCAGTACCGAGGCGGGTAAAAACTACTACGTATGGCAGGAGGTCAAGATGGGCCTGCTGATGGCCCGCTCCAAGCTGAGTCAGGTCAGTGAAGAGGAGGGCAAGCAAGGGGTGATGGAGAGCAAGTTGGTCAAGTGACCAGAGGCTTTCACCAAAAACAAGGCGTAGCTCCACCAGTTACGCCTTTGCCCGAAAGTGGGTGTTCCAGATTTCCTGTCCATGTAGGTTCGATTAGCGAAGCGTAATCGGACGATCGCGTAAGTAACATCCGCATCATCACGGCCTGCAAGCAGAGCGAAGTAAGGCAAGGCTATGCTTGGCTTTTCGGCCTCAACGAGGGGAAAAGGATGGCCAATTGGCGGCGGGCATGGTGGCCCGGAGGAACCTGGTTCTTTACCGTCAACCTGCTGGAGCGACGCAACAACCGGTTGCTGGTGGAGCAGATCGACCTGCTGCGCCGCAGCGTTGCCAAGGTGCAACAGGCTCACCCCTTCGCCATTCACGCATGGGTGGTGTTGCCCGACCATCTCCACTGCATTCTCTCTTTGCCGGAAGGGGACACCGATTTCCCCCTGCGTTGGCGGCTGATCAAAAGCCACTTTTCCCGCGCCTTGCCGGTCAATGAGCGGCGCAGCCAGACGCGGTTACGTCACGGGGAGCGGGGCATCTGGCAACGCCATTATTGGGAACATCTGATCCGGGATGAGCAGGATTACCGCCGCCATATGGATTACGTCCATATCAACCCGCTCAAGCATGGTCATGTCACGCGGGTGGCCGATTGGCCGTATTCCACCTTCCATCGTTATGTGGTGAGCGGCGTCTATCCACCGGATTGGTGCGGGTCGGTGGATGGGGCATCGGGGGGATTGGAGTGAACCCTAAAAGGGTTGTTCCGTTGTAAGCGACCGATAATGCGAACGTCTTACGCGATCGTCCGATTACGCTTCGCTAATCGAACCTACGGTCCTACCTACCGTAAGAAAGAATCTGGGGTACATAAATACTGTGCTTCAAATCGATCTTTAATTTGTAGGAAGCTAAAGCGAATGCTGCATTCAAGGACTTTTCTGCTGAATCCTTATCCACTTTCTCATTTCGATGCGCAAAACCATTTCGTGCATTCTTAGCTTGCGTTATCAATGCAATAACAGATGAATACTCACGATAGTTAGCAGTGCTTTGTACTTTTGATAGCATGTCATCAAACTTCGGTGAGTTCCCATTTTTATTCATGTTGCCATTTGCTTCTCTTAAGAAAATATCAAGTATGATATGCTCTATGATAAACCAAGAGAGAATTAATGAGGTGCTGTAGTCACTATTTAAATACTCGCTTTCAGATTTTGATAGAATGTTTAAGCATTCAATCCCCTTCTCATCTAAACGTTCTAAAACATCAAAAGCCTTTTTGTATGCATCAACATAAATTTGGCCATCTCGACTTTCTAATTCTTTGAACTCAAGATTCATAGCTGAGGTTACATTAGGGCATGTCGGGATGAATGTTGTTGGCTCATCAAGGTTTTGACCGCTTTCACCGAAGAATTTAATGCACATAGTTTCATGAATGGTGATTTCTATTGGGATAATTGGCGTGGCACAGCCTGAAGTGTAATCCTTTGATGTCAAAGCTAGTAGATAGTTATAGACATTAGCGACCTTAATTAAATTTTTACGCAATTCAACAGTTTTGAAAAAGTCATCCTCTTGTGTTGTTGCTAGTCTCTTTGTGTTGCTTGATATCCAAACCATACCCGGTCTTGTTACTATTATAGAAAGATCTTTCCCTTCAGCAGCAAAAACCACCTCTCTTATAAAAAGAGATTTATCTTTTCTGGCATTAAAGTCATACCAATGCTCATCAGCATCTACTACAACCCAAACATATGGTTTTGGTGTAAAACCTAAAAAGTAAACGTTATTCATTAGCGTTGCCTGGTAATTAATTTTAATGCATTAATAACACTTGTTGTAACCTGATGCCAGCATCGTAGGTTCGAATAGCGAAGCGTATTCGGACGATCGCGTATTTAAAGTTGTCGCGATGGGTCATATAAAAATCAACCCGGCCTAAGCCGGGTTGATTGCATCAAGCGCGGGACAAATCAAAGCGCTTCCAATCTGGCATACGCCGTCACCAGCCACTTGGCGCCGACGTCGTCGAACTGGATCTGCACCCGGCTCTGCTGGCCGACCCCTTCGAAGTTGAGTACCACCCCTTCGCCGAATTTTGGATGGAGCACCCGCTGGCCGAGCTTGATGCCGCTGGCGTCGAAGCTCTGCTGCACCTCGTTCTGGCTAAAGCGGCCGTACTGGGTGGGGCGGCTGACCTGAGTGCGCAGCCGGATCTCTTCCAGACATTCGGCAGGCATTTCGCGGATAAAGCGGCTCGGCTTGTGGAACATCTCGCGGCCGTAGATGCGGCGGCTCTCGGCATAACAGATGTAGAGCTTCTCCATGGCGCGGGTCATGCCGACGTAACAGAGGCGGCGCTCCTCCTCCAGCCGGCCCGACTCCTCGGTCGATTGCTGGCTGGGGAACATGCCCTCTTCGACGCCGACCAGCAGCACCAGCGGGAACTCCAAGCCCTTGGCGCTGTGCAGGGTCATCAGCTGCACCGCGTCGGCATATTCGTCCGCCTGATTCTCGCCGGATTCCAGCGCCGCGTGGGCGAGGAAGGCGGAGAGATCGCTCATATCCTCCAGCTCGTCCGAGCGCTGGTACTGGCGGCAGGCGGTGACCAGTTCGTCGAGGTTCTCTACCCGCGCCTGGGATTTCTCGCCCTTTTCCGCCAGATACATTGCCTTGAGGCCGGAGTTCTGGATGGCGATATCCGCCTGCTGGTGCAGCGGCAGCATGGCGACCTGCTCCTCCAGCGCGTCGATGAGATCGACAAAGCCGCGCACCGCGTTGCCGGCGCGACCAGTCAGCACCTTGTCGTTGAGCAGCGCCTTGGCCGATTGCCACAGGTTGAGCCCCTGATCGCGGGCGTTGCCGCGCAGGATCTCGAGGGTGCGATCGCCGATGCCGCGGGTCGGGGTGTTGACCACCCGCTCGAAGCTGGCGTCGTCGCCACGGTTGTTGATAAGCCGCAGGTAGGCCATGGCGTCTTTAATTTCCTGTCGCTCGAAGAAGCGCAGGCCGCCGTAGATGCGATAGGGCATGGCATCCTGCATCAGCGCCTCTTCCAGCACCCGTGACTGGGCGTTGGAGCGATAGAGGATGGCGCAGTCGGCCAAGAGCCCGCCCTTTTCCTTCCAATCCTTGAGGCGGCCGACCACGAAGCGCGCTTCGTCCACCTCGTTGAAGGCGGCATACAGCGAAATCGGCTCGCCCTCGGCCCCTTCGGTCCACAGCTCCTTGCCAAGGCGCTCGGCGTTGTTGGCGATGACGCTGTTGGCCGCTTTGAGGATATTGGCGGTGGAGCGGTAGTTCTGCTCGAGGCGGATGGTTTCGGCGCCCTGATAGTCGGTCAGGAAGCGCTGGATGTTCTCGATCTTGGCGCCGCGCCAGCCGTAGATGGACTGGTCATCGTCGCCGACGATCATCACCTTGCCGCTGTTGCCCGCCAGCATCCGCAGCCAGGCGTACTGGATGCCGTTGGTATCCTGAAACTCGTCCACCAGGATGTTCTGGAAGCGGTCGCGGTAGTGCTCGAGGATGTGCGGCTTGTTCAGCCACAGCTCGTGGGCGCGCAGCAGCAGCTCGGCAAAGTCCACCAGACCGGAGCGATCGCAGGTCTCCTGATAGGTCTTGTAGATCTGCTGATAGGTGCGGGTGACGGGGTCGCCGTAGAGGTCGATGTCACCGGGGCGCAGCCCCTCGTCCTTCTTGCCGTTGATGTAGCCCATCACGGCGCGCGGGGCCCAGTGCTTCTCGTCGAGGTTGAGCGCCTTGAGCACCCGGCGGATGAGGCGGTACTGGTCGTCGGAGTCGAGGATCTGGAAATCCTGCGGCAAGCCCGCATCCAGATGGTGGGCCCGCAGCAGGCGGTGGGCGATGCCGTGGAAGGTGCCGATCCATATGCCGCGCACGCCGTCGCCGATCACTTTTTCGACCCGGCCGCGCATCTCGGCCGCCGCCTTGTTGGTAAAGGTGACCGCGATGATGGAGAAGGGTGAACAGCGTTCCACCTGCATCAGCCAGGCGATACGGTGCACCAGCACCCGGGTCTTGCCCGAACCGGCACCGGCCAGCACCAGCAGGTTGCTGCGGGGCGCCGCAACGGCATCTCTTTGCTTGTCGTTGAGCCCGTCGAGCAGGGTTGAAACGTCCATCACCACTCCTGTTTATTTATACAGGCGGGGATTATACGGCCTGAGCGGCCAGAGACCAACCAGCAGGATCAACGAAGGGGGCGGTGATAATCTCGATATTGGCCCAACACATCGCCAGAAAAGCTCAATAGCATGGCGCGTGGGGAATCTAGCACTTGATGGACGGGATCAAAACGAAGTACTGCTGCGTGCAAACGGCCTTCAGGTAAGGTCACTTCCGTGTCGCCCATCATGAGTTGGCCATCTTGATAATATCCATGCTGGAAGTGCACGATGACATCATTCACCATCAAGGTACCCAGCTTGAGCTGCAGTGACTCTCGTTGCATCTCTCGCAACGCAAAGAGACTGGACAGTGACGGACGCCCATCGGGCATCCGCTGCATATATTCCCGGGTAGTTAATTGATATTGCAATTGACCCTGACGATCGAAGACACGTTCCCGATAATCCTTGTAGCGTGCCAACATACCGGCAGCTTGCGCCGTCGGTATCAGCAAAAAGAGCGCCCCCAGCAGGAGCGCTCTGCATTGTTTACAGCTGATCGGCACAGCTGACCTTGTTGCCATCCAGATCGGTACAAGATACAAAGACTTTGTCAAAGGTCGAACCGGACACCGGTGTAATCCGGGTTGACCAGTCATAACCCACCCCCTTGGCATAGATGGCGGTGCGGCTGTCTTGATCTTCCTGCATCCAGCCGATGTACTTGAGCGCACCGCGATCGCTTTGGGCAAGGGCCTTAAACTCGTCGCTCGAGATCAGGCACATAGGTTCTCCCATTGCCTTGGACAGTTCGGCATCCCGCATACCCACAGCACAGTTGCCAGATACCTTGATGGTTAAATCGCTACGATCCAACATCTCGTCAAAGAATGGGATGACGTTGATGTTGAACTTGACGCCCACCTCTTTGGGCTCCCAGCCCATACCGGTATTGACATACTTGGTCTCGACGCTTTCCCACTGGATAGTGGGCAAAGTACCTGCAAAGTGGTTCGCCAGCTCCTTGAGGGTCGCAGCATTGGCCTCGATCTCATCCTGGGTCAACGACTCGTCCAGCTTGTTCTGATCGATAGTCAGTGCGATGCTCACCGCATCCTTCACCTGTGACTTGGCCTTGGCCAACCGCGCTTTGGCATCGTCGGTCAGACGGAAGAAATCGGCGTGCGCCACCAGCGCATCCGGCTCGATATCCTGCTGGATGAACTGGGTCTCGAAGGTGCTGCTGCTCTCTGCATAGGTGGTGCTCGGCTGCATGCCCCAGGAGTCCTTGATGTGCATGCGTGGCAAGGTCACCTCTTCTTGCTGGGTTGCATACGCATTATCCGGGCCGTATTGGTAGGATGCGGCAATATTGAGTGCCGATGCCATCGCCATCGCTGAGGCGCGTAGGGCCTTGGCGCTGTCGAAATTGAGGGTAATCGCATCGTTGTCACCATAGATTGCGCTGTAACCCGGGTCCTGGATATCGGCCAGGGTGGCGGCGACCTTGTCCATACTATCGGCATAGGCCCCCATCAGCTTGGCTACGTCACGGGTATATCCTTTGCCACCCTTGAGACTAAAGGCCATGGAGGCGGAGTATGGTGTGTGGATAATGACATCGATCACTTTAGCCAGGTTGGTGCTGTAATTAACGCCCATCTCAGAAGAGGTAAAGCCTAAGCGGTCTGCAACAACAGGGTCGTTGGTTACTTCGAGCATGGCCAGCATGGCCAGCACGATCTGGCGATCGGTTTTGCCAGTGTCTGTGGTCTCGGCCTGCAGCGTGCTCTTGTACTCCTTGAGCTTATCTTCCACATGCAGGGTTTTCAGATCGGTCAGCGTCAGCAGATCGGTGAGTACCTTGTTGACTGCAACTGATTGACCATTAATCACTGCCAGCGAGGCATTCATATGTGCTTCGGCAGCTTTGGTATCAACCACTTTTTTGTCGAGCTGTGCCTGTTTCAGGGCTTCATTCAGGCTGGTATTAAAAGCGTCATCGCTTTCAAAACGGATGGTATTGCCCAGCTTGGCGATGGCATCAGGCTTCAGGGTGATACCGTTCGCAGGATCGTTGTCGTCATCCATGGTTTGCAGCAGGGCGGCGATACGAATGGCGCGATCTTTGTCACCCTTCTCGGCGATGGTATATGGGGTTACCAGGGTCTGACCTTTTTTAACCTGGGTTTCCCCAAGCGGGATTGAGCCCAGTTTGAAGGCACAGGTGTCACCGTCATTAAAGAGGAACTGGCCTTGCTGATTAGTGAGCGCGGTGTAGTTACCGCATGTGTAGTTCAAACCGGCTACTGCACTATCAATAAAGGTGGCAGTCAACGCAGGTTTGGTGGTGTTTCCACCATTGCCACTGTTATTGCCATTATCTGTGCTGGCACCATCGCCACCACCGCCACAACCTGCCAGCGCCAAGCTGGATAACGCCGTCACAACCGATAAAGCCAGAATATTTTTTTTCATTTTTATTTTCCTGAAACAACGATGCATATGTCACCGGCACCTGGCTGAGGAAGTCAGAATGGGTGGCATGAATTGATGCAAAAGAAGCCCAATTGATGTTTTTGTTAGTTTCATTTGAGGTCTATGCGGCGGGCATCATACAGGGGCTCATATGGTTTTCAACTTGATCTGGATCTCGAGTTCATATGAATTGTGAGCTTGCTCAACAAAGTGGATGCGGGGGCTCATGGTTGGTTAGGGTATGTTGACTGGAGAGTATTAGAGAGAGGGTCTATGAGCTTTGATCGTATCCAGCTGTAGCCAACTCTTGCTCGCGCGGTTTGTGGGGATTTTGCGAGCCGGATCACGGGCTTGCCGGGGGGCTGGATGAATAACAGGGGAAAACGGTTTACAGTAACTTGCTGAACAATAAGAGAAATGTCGTTTGGGTCTTTTGGTTTTTAGCATAAAAAACTGAAAAGCAGCTAAAAAACAACTGCTTATAAGGTTATTTGCTTAGAATTCAAACCGTTAACGCAAACGTTTTTCCCTTATCATTTGCTTGACCCGCATCGGGGCTGACTTAGAGTAAGCCTGCGTGCTAGATAGCCTGCTCTGACAGGCAAGCAAGTTCCCTCACTTAATAACAATCAAGGATACGATCGTGACTAAAGTGCTCAAGCTGGCCACTGTGGCCTCCCTCACTCTCGCTGCTCTCTCTGCTCAGGCTGCTTCCGAGCCAGCCGTCATTTATGACACCGCGGGCAAGTATGACAAATCATTCAACGAAGCCGTGTTCCGTAACGGCGTCGAGCTCTACAACAAGGACAAGGGCGTCAAGGTCAAAGAGTTTGAACCCCAGAACGAAGCCCAGCGCGAGCAGGGTCTGCGTCGTCTGGCCAGCCGTGGCAACGGCCCGATCGTGGCGGTCGGTTTCAACATGGGTTCTGCCGTTGAGAAAGTAGCGACCGAATTCCCGAAAACCCAGTTCACCATCATCGACATGGTGGTCGACAAGCCGAACGTCCAGTCCGTCATCTTCAAGGAGCATGAAGGTTCCTTCCTGGTGGGCGCGCTGGCTGCCATCGCTTCCAAGAGCGGCAAGGTCGGCTTCGTGGGCGGCATGGATATCCCGCTGATCCGCAAATTCCAGTGCGGTTACGAGCAGGGTGCCAAGTTCGTCAATCCGAAGATCGAAGTGTTCCAGAACATGGCGGGCTCTACCCCGGCCGCGTTTGCTGACCCGGCCAAAGGTGCCGAGCTGGCCAAGTCCCAGTTCGCCAAGGGCGCTGACGTGGTTTACGCCGCAGCTGGCGGTACCGGTATCGGTGTCTATCAGGCAGCCAAGGACAGCGGCAAGTTCGCCATCGGGGTGGACTCCAACCAGAACCACCTGCAACCGGGCACTATGCTGACCTCCATGGTCAAGTCTGTGGGTCTGGCCGCTTACCAGACCTGGGATGACGCTGCCAAAGGCGAGTGGAAGCCGGGTATCAAGAACCTAGGTCTGGCAGAAGGCGGTGTGGATTGGGCTCTCGACAAGGACAACGAGAAGCTGATCACCCCGGAAATGAAAGCCAAGGTGGATGCCATCAAGGCTGAAATCATCGCTGGCAAGGTCAAGGTTCATGACTATATGAGCGATAACACCTGCAAATACTAATTAGATAGTTGCTACGACTCTCAACGCACCACCGGCCCGCACGGGCCGGTTTTTAGTCTTATTTCATGAAACGCAGGGCTGCATCATGGACCAGACAGATCGCTATGCCATCGAATTAAGAGGTATCGATAAGCGGTTCGGCGAAGTGTACGCCAACAAGCTGATCGACCTTAAGGTTCGCAAAGGCAGTATCCACGGCATTGTCGGCGAAAATGGCGCCGGTAAGTCCACCCTGATGAGCATCATTTATGGTTTCTACCATGCCGACAAAGGCGAGATGCTGATCGACGGGAATCCTTTCAAACCCCATGGCTCACAAGATGCGATTGCCGCAGGCGTGGGCATGGTTCACCAGCACTTCATGCTGGTCAATAACTTCACCGTATTGGAAAACGTCATCCTCGGCGCTGAGAACGGCTGGCACCTTCAGCAGAGCGTGGCGTCAGCCGAAAAGTTGCTGGGCGAACTGGCGCGGGATTATGGCCTAGACGTGCCGCTGCACGAAAAGGTCGAAGATCTGCCGGTGGGTTTGCAACAGCGGGTCGAAATTCTCAAGGCGCTCTATCGCGGCGCCCGCATCCTGATCCTCGACGAGCCGACCGGGGTACTGACCCCGCAAGAGGCGGATCACCTTTTCGAGGTGCTGAAAAAGCTGCGGGATCAGGGGGCAACCATCATCCTTATCACCCACAAGCTGCGGGAGATCCTGGCCATCACCGATCAGGTTTCCATCATGCGCCGTGGCGAGATGGTGGCACACGTCGCCACCAAGGATACCGACAAGGAGCAGCTGGCCGAGCTGATGGTGGGCCGCAAGGTACGCCTCAAGGTCGACAAGGGGCCAACCCAGCCCGGTGAAGCCAAGCTGAAGATCGAAGGGCTCAGCTACTTCGACGCCAGCAAGGTGGAGCGGGTCAAATCGGTCAGCTTCGAGGTGCGGGCCGGTGAAGTGGTCGGCATCGCCGGGGTCTCCGGCAACGGTCAGTCCGAACTGCTCAGTCTGCTTGGCGGTATTCTCAAGCCGAGCAAGGGTGGCTTCACCATCAGCAGCCGCAGCGGCGTGCACAAGGTGAGCGCGGAGCACCCGGCCGATCCCGAGCGGGTGCGCAACTACGGCCTCGGCCATGTGCCGGAAGATCGCCACAAGATGGGGCTGATCAACCGCTTCGAGGCGAAAGAGGCCTTTATTCTCGGTTATCACCGCCGCCCGCAATACAACAAGGGGTGGCTGCAGAACAAGGAGGCGATCCAGCAGGATTGTCAGGCCAAGATGGAGAAGTGGGACGTGCGCCCGCCCCATCCCGATCACAAGACCGCCAACTTCTCCGGTGGCAACCAGCAGAAGCTGGTAATCGCCCGTGAAGTGGAGCAGGACCCGGATGTGCTGTTGATCGGCCAGCCGACCCGCGGGGTCGACATCGGTGCCATCGAGTATATCCACCAGCAGATCATCGCCATGCGCGATAAGGGCAAGGCCGTCTTGCTGGTCTCGGTGGAGCTGGACGAGATCATGAGCCTCGCAGACCGGATTCTGGTCATTGCCGATGGTCGCATCGTCGGCGAGCTGGATGGTGCCAAGGCGGATGAGCGCACCATTGGTCTGATGATGGCGAATATAGTGCCGGACGAAGTTGCCAAGGAGGCCCACTGATGAGCCAAGTACGTATTCCTGCCTGGGTCTCCGTAGGCGTCTTGTCTGCGGTCAACATCCTGCTGGCCTTCCTGGTGTCGGCCATTCTGTTCTACTACCTCGACATCAACCCGGTCGATGCCGCCAAGATCATGTGGTACGGCGCGTTCGGCACCGGTGAAGGGGTCGGCTTCACCCTCTACTACGCAACCGGCTTTATCTTTACCGGTCTGTCGGTGGCGGTCGCCTTCCACGCCGGTCTGTTCAACATCGGTGGTGAAGGTCAGGCCTATATCGGCGGTCTCGGTGTCGGTCTGGTCTGTCTGATGCTCGGCGATGTGCTGCCGTTTGCCCTGCTGTTGCCGCTCTCCATCATTGCCGGTGGTCTGTTCGGTGCTGCCTGGGCCTTTATTCCGGCCTGGCTGCAAGCCAAGCGCGGCAGCCATATCGTGATCACCACCATCATGTTCAACTTCATCGCCGCCTCGCTGATGGCCTATCTGCTGGTGGAGGTGTTCAAGCCGCCCGGCTCGATGGCGACCGAGAGCAAGGTGTTTGCCGAAGCAAGCTGGCTGCCCAAGATGAGCGGGCTGGCGAACCTGTTCGGGATGGAGATCCCCAACAGCCCGCTCAATATCAGCTTCTTTTGGGCGCTGATCTGTGCGGCGCTGGTGTGGGTCTTTATCTGGCACACCCGCTGGGGCTACGAGATCCGTTCGGTCGGCGCCAGCCAGAGCGCCTCCGCCTACGCCGGTATCTCCTATCCCAAGGTGGTGATCCTGGCCATGGTCATCTCCGGCATGCTGTCGGGCTTCTTCGCCCTCAACGTGCTGCAGGGTGAACTGCACCAGATCAAGCTCAACTTCGTGGAAGGGTTCGGCTTCACCGGTATCGCGGTGGCGCTGATGGGGCGCAACCATCCGGTCGGCGTCATCATCGCCAGCCTGCTGTTCGGTTTCCTCTATCAGGGGGGCGCCGAGCTCAGCTTCGAGTTCGGTGTCGACCGCAACATCGTGGTGGTGTTGCAGGGTCTGGTGATCCTGTTCTGTGGCGCCCTTGAGCACATGATGCGTCCGCGCATCGAGCAGCTCTATCTGGCGTTTGCCAACCGCTCAGCCGCGCAAGCTAAAGGAGTCTGATCATGTTTGAAATTCTGATCCTGATGCTGGATGCGACCATTCGTACCGCACCGCCTCTCATTTTGGCGGCCATGGCGGGTATGTTTTGCGAGCGCTCCGGGGTGGTCAACATCGCGCTGGAAGGCAAACTGCTGGCGGCGGCGTTCGCCAGCGGTGCGGCGGCAGCGGTCTCCGGTTCTGCCTGGATAGGTCTGGGTGCCGGGGTGGGTGTCTCCATCCTGTTTGCCCTGATGCACGGCTTTGCCACCATCACCCATCGCGGTGATCAGGTGGTGAGCGGCATGGCCATCAACATTCTTGCGGCCGGTCTGACCGTCACCCTGGGCCGTTACTGGTTCGATCAGGGGGGCCAGACTCCGGCGCTCTCCGGTGATGCCCGTTTCGCCCCCATCGATCTGCCCTATGCCAAGGAGCTGTGGGATGTGCCGGTGATCGGCCAGCTCTACAGCGAGCTGCTGAGCGGCCACTCCCTGCTGGAGTACGTGGCATTTGCCTGTGTGCCGCTGGCCTGGTGGGTGATGTTCCGTACCCGCTTCGGTCTGCGTCTGCGGGCGGTGGGTGAGGCGCCCGCAGCGGTCGATACCGCCGGTATCTCTGTGGTGCGGATGCGCTACACCGCGCTCCTCATCGGCGGCCTGCTGGCCGGTATCGGTGGCACCTATCTGGCGGTCGCCCAGACGGCCCAGTTCATCCCCAACATGAGTGCGGGCAAGGGCTTTATGGCGCTGGCGGCGCTGGTGTTCGGCAAGTGGCGCCCCTGGAATGCCATGGCAGCCTGTCTGCTGTTCGGTTTCCTCGATGCAGTCGCCATCCGCCTGCAAGGGGTCAGCATCGGTGGCTTCGCCATTCCGGTGCAGGCCATCGAGGCTCTGCCCTACATTCTGACTGTGTTCCTGCTGGCCGGTTTTATCGGCCGTGCGGTGGCACCCAAGGCGCTCGGCACCCCCTATGTGAAGGAGCGGGAGTAGCGCCCTCTATCGCGATATTCCCACCCACGCAAATAACAGCAGGCCCACTTCGGTGGGCCTGTTTTTTATGGGCGGAATGGGGCAGACCTGCCGGGATCTGGATGGTGTGATGAAGGGAGGCGATGGCGTGAAGGGATAAAGGGGCTGCGCGAGTTGCTGCAGGTCGTGGTTGGCGTACAGGCGCTGACCCCTCCGCCAGCACCACCAAAAACCCCCTCGTATCAGGAGGGGGTTGCAGAGGTTATTGCCGGATTAACCCTGAGGATCAGGGGGCCAGCACCAGCTTGTAGACGCCAAAGCCGGGGTGTTTGGCATCGGTGGGCGGCAGGGTCTCCACATAGTTCAGCTTGCCGCCGGTCAGGGCTTGCGCCTCGCTGCGTGGCGAGCTGTAGATGCGCAGATCCAGATTGGCGGGCAGGGGGGCCAGCTGCCAGTTGTTGTCTGCCGGGGGCTCGAAACCGGCCGGATTCTTCTCTGCCAGATCCTTGAGGTATTCGGAGAGCACTTCGCGGGTTTCGAACTGATCTTCATGGACGATCACCTTGGCGTTGATGCCCGGGAAGTTGCCACCACCGCTGGCGCGGTAGTTGTTGGTCACCACGTAGAACATCTGGGCCGGGTCGATCGCCTTGCCCTGATAGGTGAGGTTGGTGATGCGGTAGCTGTCGCTCACCTTGTTGCCATCCACATCGTAACGGGCAGGTTTGGTCACATCGACCTGATAGTTCACCCCGTCGATCACGTCGAAGTTGTAGGTGCGGTACTTCTCGTTCACCAGCCACTGGGTGGCGGTGCTGGCGGCATCGATCTTGTTGAACTGGACGGCGCTCTTCTCCAGCCACTCCTGTACGGTCGCGCCATTGATGGCGACCACCTGCAGGGTATTGGGGTAGACATAGAGGTCGGCCACGTTGCGCAGGGAGATATCGCCAGCCGGTACATAGGTGAAGTCGGTCGGGCCGTTGCGACCGCCACGGAATGGCGCGGCGGCGGAGAGGATGGGCCATTTCTCCTTGAGCTGACCATCCTGTTGCAGCTTCTTGGCGTGCCACAGTTGGGCGTCGCTGACGATCTGGATGGAGGGGTCATCCTGCACCAGCGCGAAGAAGCTGTGGATCGGCTTGGTGATCTTGCTGAGGGGCTCGTCCAGCCACTGGTTGGCCTGCTCGTGCTCGGCAATGACCTGATCGACCACTGCCTGATCTTCGGTGCTGGTGGCGCTGCTGTCGATTTTGCGCAGCTGGGACTGGCTGGAGGCCACTTCCCAGCGACCCTCTTTCCAGGTCATGTGCAGGTCGATGATGCCGAGGTGGTTACCCCAGACGCCCGGCATCACGGTCGGTACGCCCGCCAGGGTGCCTTTCTCGTTGTCCACGTCGGTCATGTTGGGGTAGTCACCCGGGAAGGTGCGGTGGGCGTGACCCAGCAGCAGGGCATCGACCCCTTTTACCTTGGCCAGCGGCAGAGCGGCGTTCTCCATCATGGGTTCGCGCGGGTCACCTATGATGCCGGTGTGGGCCACGACCACGACGATGTCAGCGCCCTTGGCGCGGATTTCGGGTACATAGTGTTCGGCGGTCTCGACCATATCGGCCACCACCACCTTGCCTTCCAGATTGCGCTTGTCCCACTGGGTGATCTGGGGCGGAGTCAGGCCCAGCACACCGACCTTGATGGTCTGGGTATTGCCGTTGGCATCCTTCACCTGACGATCCAGCACCACATAGGGTTTGAACTTCTGCTTGCTCCAGTCGATGGTGCCCTTGCCATCACGGCTGAAGGCATCGGCCTGGAAGACGTTGGCGTTGATGTAGGGGTAGTTGGCCCCTTTCAGGGTCTCTGAGAGGAAGTCGAGACCGAAGTTGAATTCGTGGTTGCCCAGGTTGCCGACATCATAGCTCATGGTGTTGAGCGCCTTGATGGCGGGGTGGGTCTGCTTGCTCAGCCACTGCTGTTTGACCTGCTGGTCGTGGATATAGTCGGCCAGCGGGGTGCCCTGGATCAGGTCGCCGTTGTCGATCAGCAAGTTGTTGGCGTTCTCTTCGCGGGCTTTGCGGATCAGCACAGCGGTGCGGGCGAAGCCCAGCGAGGCATCCGGCTTGTTCTGGTAGTAGTCGTAGCTCAGCAGGTTGGAGTGGATATCAGAGGTTTCGATCAGCCGCAGGGTGAGATCACCGGGGGCCTGAGAGTTGTTGTCATCACAGCCGGACAGCAAAAAGATAACTGCCACCGCGCTCAGTTTGAGGGTGGTTTTCATTGTTGGATTCTCTTGTTATGGGTATGCCAGCGTGGTGCATTCTATCGACAGCAAAAGAATCCGATTGTGAGCAGGCTGGCAATTCGGGCTAATTACCCTCCTGTTAATAGAGTTATGACTCTGATTTTAATCTCTTTTTTCTCTTCCTTCAGGGTCGCCACCCTCGCTGCTTTTCCGCAGTGAGTCACCCTGTCGTGACCGTTGTGCGGTCGGGGCAAGCTGCGCGGCCTGCCGCTTCTGCGAGGCTGTAATGGTTGGTTACAGATCTCCATTCGACTGATAGATGACCTTTCCCTTAAATTCAGCGGCGATTGATTGCATCTAAAAAATTACAAAGCGACAGCAAGGAATAAAACCTCATGAAAATGCACAACAGAGCGCTGCTGGCCATCGCCTGCGCCGCGGCCCTGTCTGCCTGTGACAGCGAAAAAGCTGCCAACAGCATTGCCAAGCGGGTGCCGCTGGCTCTGCCGGAGGCGGGTCTATACCAAGCGAATCTGATGAGCCGCGACGGCGACAAGGCGACGCCGCGCATGATCAAGGATCTGGATGGTCTGGCGCTGGTCTACCCGAAGGGTGAAACCCTGCAGCACTGGGGTGTCTGGGTGGATCATCAGGTGGGCAAGGTCGAGACCAACAGCCAGTGGCTGGGTCAGGCTGACCAGAAAGCCGACAAAGACGGGATCTACCCGGTGCAGTTGATCCGCAACAGCGAACGGCTCGGCACCAGCACGGCGCTCAGCTCGGTGACCAACGACCACAACCTCATCACCTTCCAGGATCAGCCGGTCATCGATCTGCAGGGCAAGGAGATCAAGCGCTGGGTTTTTGATTTCACCCGGACCGGCACCAAGTTCTCCGACAACTCCCCCATCTATTCCGGTTTCAGCGGTCATGTGGCGGTGACGGCCCTGACCACCAAAGCGGTGACCACGGCCAGCTGGAGTGCCACGGGCAGCGATGGCTTCAGCAGCGACATTGTGGGCAAGGTGGATACCACCAACAACGGTGGCAAGCTGACGGTGGCGATCGAGTTTCCGGCGGCAGGTTGTACGCTGGTGGGCGAGGGGAGTGCCACTGCCGGGTTGAGCAAGCTGACCATGACCGGGTTTGGCAAGTGCAACTTCAAGCAATCCGCTGCCGCCACGCCGATCGAAAACCTCTGGAATGCCGCTCTGGCCCGGGCGATGGATAACCGCGTCGCCTATGTCACCACCTATACCACGGATGCCAAAAAAGAGGCGCTGGTCATCGGCTTCCCCGACACCAATGGCTTGCTGATCACCGCTGACAAGCGATAAGCAGCTAACGGCAGGGGTGGGCAAACGTGCCTGAAACAACAAGGGAGCCAGTGGCTCCCTTGTTGTTTTCAACGCACGGTTTACAGCAGGAAGAGTGTCGCCAGCCCGAGGAAGATAAAGAAGCCGCCGGTGTCGGTGATGGCGGTGATCATCACGCTGGCACCGACTGCCGGGTCGCGGCCGAGGCGGGTCATGGTCATGGGGATAATCACCCCCATCAGGGCGGCCACCAGCAGGTTGAGCATCATGGCCAGGGTCATCACGGCGCCGAGCGCCGCATCCTGATAGAGCAGGTAGGTGGCAATGCCCATGGTGCCGCCCCACACCAGCCCGTTGATAAAGGCGACGCCGAGTTCCCGCAGCAGCAGGAAGGAGAGGTTGCCCGCCTGAATGTGCTGCAATGCCAGCGCCCGCACTATCATGGTGATGGTCTGGTTGCCGGTGTTGCCGCCGATCCCGGCGACGATGGGCATCAGGGCCGCCAGCGCCACCAGCTGGGAGATGGTGTGCTCGAACAGGCCGATCACCCGCGAGGCGACAAAGGCGGTGCAGAGGTTGATGGCGAGCCAGGCCCAGCGGGTCTTGACCGCCTTGGAGACAGGGGCGAACACGTCTTCATCCTCGCTGATACCCCCCATCCGGCGCAGGTCGGTGTCGCTCTCCTCATAGACCAGATCCACCACCTCTTCGACGGTGAGGCGGCCCATCAGCTTGCCCTTGCCATCCACCACGGCGGCGGAGAGCAGGTCATCCCGTTCGAAGGTGCGGGCCGCCGCTTCGTCGTTATCCTCCGGATCGAAGGTGACCGGATCCCGCTCCATCACGTCGCTCACCAGGGTGGCGGGCTTGTGCAGCAGTACAGTGGTGAGGGCCAGCTCCCCCAGCAGGTGGTTGCGCCGATCGATGACGAACAGCTTGTCGGTGTTGGCGGGGATCTTGCCGCGCAAGCGCAGATAGCGCTGCACCGTGGCCAGACTCACCTCGGGGCGGATGGTGATGATCTCGAAGTCCATCATGGCGCCGACGGTGTGCTTGCCGTAGCGGATCACCTCCCGCACCCGATCCCGGTCGGCGGGGGCCATGTAGGTGAGCAGCCGCCCCATCAGGTTGCGCGGCAGGTACTGGCCCAGATAGATCTGGTCGTCGATATCCAGGGTGCGCAGGGCGTGCAGCAGCTCCTTGTCACTCATCCCGCTGATCAGGCTGTCCCACACCGTCTCCGACGCTTCTACCAGGATCTGGCCGCGCTTCTCCTCCTCCACCAGTGCCCATAGGGCATGACGTTCATCGGGCGGCAGCGACTCCAGCGCGTCGGCGACGTCGGCGGCGGGCAACCCGTTGACCAGTGTGGTGAGTTCGCTGGTCTGATCGCGCTGCTCGGCATCCTGCACCACCTGCGGATCGAGCAGGCTGTCGGTGAGTGCATCATCGCGCAGCAGTAGGGTGAGAATGCGGGATCTGTCATCCGCGCGCTGCCGGGCGCTGTTCTTGATGGGAAGAGACATGGGATGAATTCCTGAGATGGTAGCCAAGGGCTCAATGCCCATAGGATACCAGACTTAAAACAACAGGTTATGACCGTGATAGGAGAAGAGGGAGGTAAAAGTGAGGCCACCTGCTGGTGGCCTCATGGTGAGTTGCCGAGAATCCCTCAGGCGAGGGCTCGCTGGCGCTGCGGTGCCTCGCCAAACCAGGCGAGCCGGTCGGCCAGCGTCACTACTGAGCCCACCATAATCAGCGCCGGACTCTCGACCCCCACCGCCAGCGCGGGCAACTGATCGAGGGTACCGCGAATGACCCGCTGGTTTGGCTGGGTGCCGCGCTCGATCAGCGCCACCGGGGTGTGGCCCGCCTTGCCGTGGGCCAGCAGCTCTTCACGGATGGTGGCGCAGGATGAGAGCCCCATGTAGAACACCAGCGTCTGTTTGTCCTTGGCGAGCAGCGGCCAGTCGAGATCCCGGGCGCCCCCCTTGCCGTGGGCGGTGACGAAGCGCACGCTCTGGGCGTGGTCGCGATGGGTCAGCGGAATGCCGGCGTAGGCGGCGCAGCCGCTGGCCGCGGTGATCCCCGGCACCACCTGAAAGCCGATGCCAGTGCCGACTAGCGTCTCCAGCTCCTCGCCGCCACGGCCGAAGATAAAGGGGTCGCCCCCCTTCAGCCGCACCACCCGTTGCCCCTTTTTCGCCTCCTCCAGCAAGAGCTGGTTGATCCCCTCCTGCGGCACGCAGTGGTTGCCCGCCTGCTTGCCGACGAAGATGCGTTTGGCATCCCGGCGCACCAGCGCCATCACCTCGTCGGAGACCAGCCGGTCATAGACCACCACGTCGGCCTGCTGCATCTGGCGCAGGGCGTGCAGGGTGAGCAGACCCGGATCGCCGGGGCCAGCCCCCACCAGCACCACTTCGCCTCCGGTCTGGCTTTCGTCGGCAAACAGGTTGTCGGCCAGCTGGTTGGCAGAGGCGTGATCCCCCCGCGCCAGCGCCTGACCGAGCCGGTCCGCCCCGAGTAGCCGCTCCCAGAAGCGGCGCCGCTCGCCCATGCTGGCAAAGCGGGCCTTGACCCGATCCCGCAGGCTGCCGGCAAAGGCCGCCACGGCCCCCAGATGTTGCGGCAGCAGCGCTTCCAGTTTTTCCCGCAGCAGACGGGCCAGCACCGGCGCCTTGCCACCGGAGGAGATGGCCACCATCAGCGGCGAGCGGTCGATGATCGACGGCATGATGAAGCTGGAGCGTTTCGGGTCATCCACCACGTTGGCAAAGATCCGCGCCCGGTTGGCGCTCTGGTAGACCAGCGCATTCACCTCGCGCCGATCGGTGGCGGCCACCACCAGCCACTTGCCCGCCAGTTGCTGCGGTGCAAATTCACCGGCCAGCCACTCGATGTTGCCATTGGCAGCCAGTTCCGCCAGCTCGGGGTCGAGCTCGGGCGACACCACTGTGAGGTGGGCACCGGCATCCAGCAGCAGGCGCGCCTTGCGTTCCGCTACCTCGCCGCCGCCGACCAGCAGCACGGGTTTGTTGTCGAGTCGGCAAAAGATGGGCAAGTAGTCCATGGGGCCTCCGGATCAGGCGGTTCGGGTCTGGTTGGCGGTGCTGGTGGTCTCGCTCACTGCAACCGGGCGCTCAGCCTTGGGGGTGGCATACCAGTAGCCGAGGCCCATAAAGAGGACGCCGGAGACGGTGTTGCCCAGCGTCACCCACAGCAGGTTGTGGCCGATGCCGCCCAGGGTGTAGGCCTCGGAGTGGGCGCCAAACCAGGAGAGAGCGAACAGGGTCATGTTGGCGATGGAGTGCTCGTAGCCGGAGGCGATAAAGGCAAGCAGGCACCACCAGATGGCGATGAAGCGGGCGGCCCCTTCGGTGCGCAGCGCCATCCAGATGGCGAGGCAGACCAGCCAGTTGCAGAGGATCCCTTTCATAAACAGGGTCAGGGCCGGTGCCTGGGTTTTGGCCAGTGCCACCTTGTGGGCCAGACTGCCCGCATCCGGCAGCAGGCTGCCGCCGTAGGAGTAGATCAGCGCCACCACGATGGCGCCAATCAGGTTGCCCGCCCAGGTCTGCGGCAGGATGCGCAGCAGGTCGGCCATGGTGATCTTGCCCGTCTTCACCCCGAAGGTGAGGAACATGGTGTGGCCGGTAAACAGCTCGGAGCCGGCGATGATCACCAGCGTCAGGGCGATGCCGAAGGTGGCCCCCATCACCAGCGGTCGGATGCTCGGATCCACCAGATTGCCGAGGGTGAAGATGAGGATGATGCCGAGGCCCACATAGGCCCCCGCCATGGCGGAGCTGAGCCAGAAGCCGAGCTTGTCGCTGCGCTCGAAGCGGTTGATGCGGGCCGCGTTGGCGGCGCACTTGTTGATGGTTTCCGTGTACATCTTGTGAGTCCTTGAAAGGGCTGCCCACAGGCAGCCCGAAAGAGAGTGAATTTGGTTTTAGACGGCGACCCAGACCTGCTGGTCGCGCACTTCAACGGGGTAGCTCTGCACCGACATGGCCGGGTTGTCGAAACAGTGGCCATCGCTCAGGCGAAAGCGCTGCTTCTTGAGCGGGCTCGCCACCCAGAGCTCGCCGTCGTGTTCGCAGATCAGGCCCCGCGACAGCACGTTGGCGGCGAAGAAGGGATCCCGGTTGTCGATGGCGAACACCTCGGCGGCCGCGCTCGGGCGGAACAGGGCGATCTGGCGACCTTCAATGAGTGCGCAGACACCGGTTCCCGGCAGGATGTCGCTGAGTTGGCAGGCGAATTTCATGATTGAACCTCCACATCGAGCGAAACAGGCATATTCTGGCGACCTTCAATGAGGGCGCAGACACCGGTTCCCGGCAGGATGTCGTTGAGTTGGCAGGCTAATTTCATCATTTGGTTTCCACCTCGATCTGGTAGACGGGGATGCGCTCGGCCGGAGTCGCCGGTCGGTGCTGGTCGCGCTCGGCGACGAACTGGACGTCCGGATCGCGCTTGTCGCTGTTGATGAAGTGGCTGAAGCGCTTGAGCGCCTCCTCTTCGTTGAGGGTGCGCGACCATTCGCACTCGTAGCTGTCGATAAGGGTCTGGATATCGCGCTCGAGGGTCTCGGCCAGTCCCAGCTTGTCGTCGACGATCACCTCGCGCAGGTAGTCGACGCCCCCTTCCAGATTGCCGAGCCAGACCGAGGTGCGCTGCAGTTTGTCGGCGCTGGTGACGTAGAACATCATAAAGCGGTCGATCAGCTTGATGAGGGTCTCTCTATCAAGGTCAGACGCCAGCAGGTCGGCGTGGCGCGGCTTCATGCCGCCGTTGCCGCCCACATAGAGGTTCCAGCCAGCATCGGTGGCGATGATGCCGACGTCCTTGCCCTGCGCTTCCGCACATTCGCGGGTACAGCCGGAGACGCCGAACTTCATCTTGTGCGGGGTGCGAATCCCCTTGTAGCGGTTCTCGAGGAAGACCCCGAGGCCAACGCTGTCCTGCACGCCGAAGCGGCACCAGGTGCTGCCGACGCAGGTTTTGGCCATGCGCAGTGCCTTGGCGTAGGCCTGACCGGTCTCGAAACCCGCTGCCAGCAGCTTGCGCCAGATGGCGGGCAGATCATCCTTCTGGGCCCCGAACAGACCGATACGCTGGGCGCCGGTGATCTTGGTGTAGAGCTTGTAGTCGCGAGCCACTTCGGCCACCGCCAGCAGCCCTTCCGGGGTCACTTCGCCACCGGCCATGCGCGGGATGACGGAGTAGCTGCCGTCCTTCTGCATGTTGCCGAGGAAGATATCGTTGGTGTCCTGCAACGGGATGTTGCGCGGGCTCAGCACATGCTCGTTCCAGCAGGAGGCGAGGATGGAGCCGACGGTCGGTTTGCACACCTCGCAGCCATAGCCCTGACCGTGCTTGGCCAGCAGTTCGTCGAAGCTCTTGATCCCCTCCACCTTGACCAGATGGAACAGCTCCTGACGGGAGTGGGGGAAGTGGGCGCAGAGGTGGTTGTTGACCTCGATGCCCTGCTTCACCAGCTCGGCGTTGAGCACCTGACTGATGAGCGGCACGCAGCCGCCGCAGCCGGTACCGGCCTTGGTGTGCTGCTTGATGGCGGCCAGCGTGGTGTGACCCTCGGCGACGGCCTGGGCGATGTCGCCCTTGGAGACGTCGAAGCAGGAGCAGATCTGGGCGCTCTCCGGCAGGGCATCCACCCCCAGTGTCGGCTTGGCACCGGCGTAGGCGGGCAGGATCAGGGTATCCGGGTGGCTCGGTAGCGGCAGGGCGTTGAGCATCATCTGCAGCAGGTTGCCGTAATCCTCCACGTCACCCACCAGCACGGCGCCGAGCAATCGGCTGTTGTCTTCGCTCACCACGATCTTCTTGTAGACGCCGGCCTGATCGTCCTGGAACACATAGCTGTGGCTACCCGGGGTGCGGCCGTGGGCATCACCGATGGAGCCGACGGAGACGCCGAGCAGCTTGAGCTTGGCGCTCATGTCCGCCCCTTCGAAGCGGCTGTCGCCGCCGAGCAGATGGTCGACGGTGATCTGGGCCATCTTGTAGCCCGGCGCTACCAGCCCGAAGAAGCGGCCCTGCCAGGCGGCGCACTCGCCGATGGCGTAGATGTCGGGGTCGGAGGTGAGGCAGTGATCGTCGATGACGATGCCGCCGCGCTCGGCGATGGCGAGATCACCGTAACGGCCCAACGTATCTTGCGGACGAATGCCGGTGGAGAAGACCACCACGTCCACTTCCAGCTGGCTGCCGTCGGCGAAGGCGAGGCGGTGTTTCGCCTGTTCGCCGCCATGCATCAGGATCTCGCTGGTGCTCTTGCTTGTGTGTACCTGCACCCCCATGGATTCAATCTTGCGGCGCAGCAGCTGGCCACCCTGACCGTCGAGCTGCTCGGCCATCAGCACAGGGGCAAACTCCACCACGTGGGTCTCGAGACCCAGCGCCTTGAGGGCACCGGCGGCTTCGAGGCCAAGCAGACCGCCCCCGATCACCACCCCGCTCTTGCCGCTCTTGGCGGCGCTGCGGATGGCTTTCAGATCCTCGATGGTGCGATAGACGAAGCACTCGTGGTGCTGACTGCCCGCAATGGGCGGCACCCAGGGGTAGGAGCCGGTGGCCAGCACCAGCTTGTCGTACCCGACCACAGTGCCCTTGTTGGAGTGCACTTCGCGGTTGGCCCTGTCGATTTTTTTCACCGCTTCGCCGAGCAGCAGGCGGATACCGTGCTTGTCGTAGAAACCGGGTTTGACGAGGGAGAGATCTTCACTGGTGTGATGGGAGAAGTAGGAGGAGAGATGGACGCGATCGTAGGCGGGACGGGGTTCTGCACCGAAGACGGTGATCTCGTAGCGGCCCGGCTCGGCCCGCTCGATCAACTCTTCGATGAAGCGGTGCCCCACCATGCCGTTGCCCACAACGACCAGTCTGACTTTGCTCATGATTGCCTCTAGTTTGGAGTAATAAAACATCATTCTGGGGCTAGGCTACCCAGTCAGTCGGGGCGGGCAATTGATGCAAATCAAGTGTCTATTTATATATCTCGTCAGGGGTAATTCGATAAAATTCAAAGATATACAAAAATAGGTATACCAGTTGAGTGTTTTGCTGCTGGGTGCGAGTGGGACATAGAGAGAAGGGGGCTGGGGCTTAAAATGCAAAAC
>NZ_JBFOCL010000042.1:0-71218 GCF_040907785.1 Aeromonas sp. s8 | reverse complement strand
TGGGGCTTAAAATGCAAAACGCCCCCATTGCTGGAGGCGTTTTTTTACAAACAGAACTTCGCTTACAGAATAAAGCGGCTCAGATCCTCATCCTCGACAAGCGCACCGAGGTGGGCGTTGACGTAGTCGGTGTCGATGACAAAGGTCTCGCCAGACTTCTCGGAGGCGTCGTAGGAGATGTCTTCCATCAGGCGCTCCATCACGGTGTGCAGACGACGGGCACCGATGTTCTCGGTACGCTCGTTGACCTGCCAGGCCGCTTCGGCCAGACGGCGGATGCCATCCTTGGTGAACTCAATGTTGACCCCTTCGGTGGCCATCAGCGCCTTGTACTGATCGGTCAGGGAGGCGTTCGGTTCGGTCAGGATGCGCTCGAAGTCATCTGTGGTCAGGGCGGTCAGCTCGACGCGGATCGGCAGACGGCCCTGCAGCTCGGGGATGAGGTCGGACGGCTTGGCGATCTGAAAGGCACCGGAGGCGACAAACAGGATGTGGTCGGTCTTGACCATGCCGTGCTTGGTGTTGACGGTGCAACCTTCAACCAGCGGCAGCAGGTCGCGCTGTACCCCTTCACGGGAGACATCTGGGCCCGAGCTCTCGCCGCGCTTGCAGATCTTGTCGATCTCGTCGAGGAAGACGATGCCGTTGTTCTCGACCGCAGCGATCGCTTTCTGCTTCAGCTCTTCCGGATTGACCAGACGAGCCGCTTCCTCTTCGATCAGCGCCTTCATGGCCTCTTTGACCTTGATCTTGCGCTTCTTCTTCTGGTTCTGGCCCAGGTTCTGGAACAGTCCCTGCAGCTGGTTGGCCATCTCTTCCATGCCCGGCGGGGTCATGATTTCGACGCCCATCGGGGAGGCGGAGAGTTCCAGCTCGATCTCTTTGTCATCCAGCTGACCTTCCCGCAGTTTCTTGCGGAAGATCTGGCGGGTGTTGGAGTTGTCGGCTTTCTCTTCCTCACCCCAGGTGTTGCGCGGGTTGGGCAGCAGGGCGTCGAGGATGCGCTCTTCGGCGGCTTCCTCGGCGCGATATTTCATCTTCTCCATCTCGGTTTCGCGCACCAGCTTGATGGCGGCATCGGTCAGATCGCGGATGATGCTGTCTACTTCCTTGCCGACATAGCCCACTTCGGTGAACTTGGTCGCTTCCACCTTGATGAAGGGGGCGTTGGCCAGCTTGGCCAGACGACGGGCGATTTCGGTCTTGCCGACACCGGTCGGGCCGATCATCAGGATGTTCTTCGGGGTTACTTCATGGCGCATCTCTTCGTTGAGCTGCATCCGGCGCCAGCGGTTGCGCAGGGCAACGGCAACGGCGCGCTTGGCATCGGCCTGACCAATGATGTGTCTGTCCAGCTCGTGGACGATTTCTCTCGGGGTCATCTCGGACATGATGGTGTTCCTGTATCCGGGGCGGGCAGTGCCCGCCCCTTGGGAAATTGGGTTGGCTGGCGCCTTATTTGGCTACGTAGTCCAGCACTTCGATGGTGTGGTTGCCGTTGGTGAAGACGCAGATGTCGCCCGCAATCTTGAGGGACTTCTCGACAATGGTCCTGGCATCCAGCTCGGTGTTTTCCAGTAGCGCGATGGCGGCGGACTGGGCGAAGTTGCCGCCGCTGCCGATGGCGATGAGATCGTGCTCCGGCTGCACCACGTCACCGTTGCCGGTGATGATGAAGGATTTGTGTTCGTCGGCCACGGCCAGCAGCGCTTCGAGGCGGCGCAGGGCGCGATCGGTTCGCCAATCTTTGGCCAGCGCCACGGCGGCGCGCTCCAGATTACCCTGATGGGCCTGCAGTTTTGCTTCGAAACGCTCGAGCAGGGTGAAGGCGTCGGCGGTACCGCCAGCGAAACCGGCCAGCACCTTGCCGTTATAGAGGCGATGGACCTTGCGGGCGTTGCCCTTCATGACGGTGTTGCCAAGAGAGACCTGGCCATCGCCACCGATGACGACCTGACCGTTGCGGCGAACTGAAACTATGGTAGTCACTTTACTTACCTCGCTTGAGCCGAATGACGGCCTGACTGTGCATGGCAAGAAAGATGGGGATGGCAAACGGGCTTTTCAACCCTGCCTTTGGTCGGGATAAACGGGGTAGTAAAGAGCGTGGGTGCGAGTGACACCAAAAGAACAGGGCCGGGTGTTGCCACCCGGCCCTGCGTCATCGGTAAGCGGATTACCCTTTCTTGGGAATGCAGCCGCTGATGCCGGAGCTCTGCAGCTTGCTGTTGGCCGCGTCGGCGGCCGCCTTGCCGTTGAAGGGGCCGACCATCACCTTGTAGACGGTGCCGTTGGCGCCATTGATCACCTGCAGGCTGGAGGAGAGGCCGGCGGTGAAGGCGATACGCGCCTTGAGCGACTCTGCGGAATCCTGCGAGCGCAGGGCGGCGCACTGCATCATGTAGCGACTGCTGTCGGCGGCTGCGGTCTGGGCTGGCGGAGTGGCCGCTTTGGCCTTGGCCGCTTCGGCGCGCTCCCGTTCCAGCTCGGCGCGGATCTCCCGCTCCATCCGTTCCCGTTCGGCCTTGCGGTCGATCACCTGCTCTTGCGCGCTGGCAACCGGTGCACCCGAGGTGGAAGGGGTGGTCGCCGGATTGGGCTGATAGGGCTTGGGCTGGCCGATGGGCGTTCCCGGTTGGGGAATGTCGGTCGGCACCGGCTGTGGCAGTTTTTCCGGTTGCAGGGTCATGGTATCTGCCGGTGGTGGCGGCAGCACACCCGGCTGGGTCGGCGGCTCTATGATATCGACCTGCTTGTTCTCAAGCCGTTCGATGTAGCTCCACTTCTCCTGAGGCAGCCCGTTATTCTGCGCTTTTGGCTTGTTGGCTTTTACCTGCTCCTCAATGGTGGGGGCATCGTTGCCCTTGCCATTGATCATGTAAAGGAAGCCACCAAAGCCTGCCAGCAGTGCCACGACCAGCAGCACTGGAATAACAGGAAAGCGGCGAGGGGCCGCTTTCTTGGTATTGCGGCCACCCGCCCGACGTCGCGGGCGGCTGCCGACATAATCCCGGGTTGCCATCTATTACATGCGCTCCAGGGTATGGATGCCCAGTACGCCGAGGCCCAGTTTCAGCACCTTGGCGGTGGCGGCGCACAGCAGCAGACGGCTCTGACGGGTTGCTTCGTCCACGCCATCCTTGTTGATCGGGCAGGCTTCATAGAAGGTCATGAAGTTGCCGGACAACTCGTACAGGTATGTACAGAGCAGGTGCGGCATGCCCTTGTCTGCCACGCCGTTGACCGCGTCGGAGAACTGGATCAGCTTCTGGGCCAGCACCTCTTCGGCCTCTTCGTTCAGGGTCACGTTGCCGGTCAGCGTCTCGGCATCGATGTTGGCCTTGCGGAAGATGGACTGGATACGGGTGTAGGCGTACTGCAGGTAAGGGGCAGTGTTGCCTTCAAACGACAGCATCAGATCCCAGTCGAAGATGTAGTCGGTGGTGCGGTTCTTGGAGAGGTCCGCATACTTGACCGCGCCCATGGCGATGGCGTTGACCACGTTGGCCTTCTCTTCGGCAGAGAGGTCGCTGTTGCGGCTCTCCAGCAGGGCAGCGGCGCGCTCTTCCGCTTCGTTCAGCAGGTCAACCAGCTTGACGGTGCCACCGGAACGGGTCTTGTAGGGACGACCATCCTTGCCCAGCATCATGCCGAAGGCGTGGTGCTCGAGCGGTACGGATTCCGGCACATAGCCCGCCTTGCGGGTGATGGTCCAGGCCTGCATCAGGTGCTGGTGCTGACGGGAATCGATGAAGTACATGACACGGTCGGCGCCCAGCGTCTCATAACGGTATTTGGCACAGGCGATGTCGGTGGTGGTGTAGAGGAAACCGCCATCGCTCTTCTGGATGATGACGCCCATGGCCTCGCCATCCTTGTTCTTGAACTCGTCCAGGAAGACAACGGTGGCGCCTTCGCTCTCGACCGCCAGCCCCTTGGCTTTCAGGTCGGCCACGATCTCCGGCAGCATGTCGTTGTACATGGACTCGCCCATGATGTCCTTGTTGGTCAGGGAGACATTCAGGCGGTCGTAGTTGATCTGGTTCTGTTCCATGGTCATGTCGACCAGCTTCTTCCACATGGTACGGCAGTACTCGTCGCCACCCTGCAGCTTGACCACGTAGTTACGGGCGCGCTCGGCGAAGGCTTCGTCTTCGTCGTAGCAACGCTTGGCCTGGGTGTAGAAGGCTTCCAGATCCTTGAGCGCCATGTCGCTGGCGTGCTCGTTGGCCATCTTCTCCAGATAGGCGATCAGCATGCCGAACTGGGTGCCCCAGTCGCCGATGTGGTTGGCGCGGATCACTTTGTGGCCGAGGAATTCCAGCGCGCGCGCAGCTACATCACCGAGTACGGTGGAGCGGATGTGGTGCACCGCCATCTCTTTGGCCACGTTGGGGGCGGAGTAGTCCACCACCACGGTTTGTGGCGCGGGCAACCGTACGTTGGCGTTGGCAGAGGTCACCATGGCCTCAACCTGACCGGCCAGCCAGCGCTGGTCGAAGAAGAAGTTGATGAAGCCGGGACCGGCGATCTCGACCTTGGCGATCAGGTCGGAGGCGGGCAGGTGCTCGATGATGGCCGCTGCCAGCTCACGGGGATTCTTGCGGGCCGGCTTGGCCAGCAGCATGGCCAGGTTGGTGGCCAGGTCACCGTGAGCTTTTTCCTTGCATCGGTCTACTTGCACGCGGGCTTCCAGGTCCGCCGGCAGGACGCCTGCTGACTTGAGATTGGCTACCGTTTGTTCAAGTAGATGATGAATATGCTCTTTCATAACTGACCACCAAGGTTGCGCGTCGAAAAATGACTGATATATAAGGGCGTGAATTTTACCCGCATCGGCCCGAGAAAACTATAGGGATGACCCGCCGCTCGCTGTCGGGCGGATATTTCACTGCGTTTGGCGCCATATTCCAGAATATTGGGCGGAAATTACGGTGCTTATCCATTTCTACTGCATATCGAAGCGGCTTGTCCAGGCTATTTTCCCCTGATTGTTAAGGGTTTTTCCTTTCCGCTGACGGGAATGATCTCCTCCCTCTGGCCCGGCGTATCAACATACGTTCCCAACCGAGGAGTTTGCGATGCGACTGGCGCTGTTTCCCCTATCTGCCCACCTGCTGCCCGGCGGCATCATGCCGCTGCGGATCTTCGAACCGAGATACCAGCGGATGATCGCCGAGGCGGGGGAGTCCGGCTTTGCCCTCTGCATGGTGGACCCTCGCCAGCCCGACGCCCTGCGCAACATGCTGCCCATCGCCACCCGGGTTACCATCATCGATTTCGACCGGCTGCCGGACGGCATGCTGGGGATCACGGTGCAGGGGATGGAGCGGGTGCAGATAGAGGATCTGTGGCAGGAGCAGGATGGCCTGCGTATCGGCGAGGTGACGCCGCTGACGGCCTGGCCGCCCCGCCGGCTCCATCCTGATCAGCAGCCGCTGGTCGAGGCGCTGCGGGAGGTGTTTGCCGACTATCCCGACTACGCCGCCCTCTATCCCGCGCCCCGCTGGGATGATGGCAACTGGGTGGCCCAGCGCTGGCTGGAAGTGCTGCCTATCCCCCCCGAACAGAAGCAGCTGCTGCTGGCCGCTGCCGACAATCAGCCCGCCATCGCCCTGCTCAAGGGGGTACTGGTGGCCAGCCACTGATTTTTTCTGACCCGCTGATCCGCCAGCGCCGCAGCGCCGTACAAGTCATCACCACAGCATGTTCGACAGCACACCAAAGGGATGGCGCAATGGCATATACTGGCCAACCACACTCGACCATACGCAGGACCTCGCCCGTGATGGATAACCCGGATGGCGACCTCAAATCTCTGCTGATCAGGGTGGCAGAGCAGGCCGACAAGGCTGCTTTTGCCCGCCTGTTCCAACACTTTGCGCCGCGTATTCGCAGCTACGGCCTGCGCCACCTCGGCAGCGAGGCCAACGCCATGGAGCTGGTGCAGGAGACCATGCTGCTGGTGTGGCAGAAGGCGCGCCTCTACCACCCAGAGAAGGGGGCGCCGACCACCTGGATCTACACCGTGATGCGCAACCAGTGCTTCGACATGCTGCGCCGTCGTCGCGCCAGCAAGGAGGATCTCTGTGCCGAAGAGCTGTGGCCTGTGCTGGAGTTTCAGGCCGAAGAGGAGCATCTGAGCGGCGGTGAGGATGCGGTACTGACCCGTCAGATGGCCCACTATCTGGGCACCCTGCCGGAGCCGCAACAGCAGGTGGTGCGCGGCATCTATCTGCAGGAGTTCTCCCAGCAGGAGTTGGCGGAGCGACTCGGCGTGCCGCTCGGTACCATCAAGTCCCGCCTCAGACTGGCGTTACAGAAATTGAAAGAGCAAGTGGAGCAAGGCCATGATTAAAGCCCATCCGACCGACCCTATGCTGCGTGCCTTCGCCGCCGACGAGCTCCCTCTGCCGCTGGCGGTGGGGCTCTCCGCTCACTGTGAACTCTGCCCCGATTGTGCTGCCCGACTGAAGACATTCGAAGAGGAGCTGGCGCAGCAATATCTTGCCTCGCCAGCAGAGCCCGAGGCGTACTCTCGGGATGAAGTGGGACTGGACGCCGGATTCGACGTCATGCTGGCGGATATTCTGGCCCAACCGTTGGCAGAACCCCTCTCCGAGCCAACACATGACCAGCCCCGAACGCAGCACGGCGAGCTGGAGGTGGCCGGGCACGCCTACCGTTTGCCACGGGTGCTGGCCCGCTATCGTTCGTCCAAGTGGCGCCATATCGGGGCTATTCGTCAGCATAGTTTGCCGCTGGACGAGATGGGCGCGCGCGCCAGTTTGCTCCATATCGAAGCGGGCGGCCGCATCCCCGAGCACACCCATCAGGGCTATGAGCTGACCCTGCTGCTGGCGGGCAATATTCAGGATGGCGATACCCTTTACAAGGCGGGGGATTTCATCTGGCGTGATGCCAGCCACTCCCACAGCCCGCATACGCCGGATGGCTGCCTCTGCTACACGGTGCAGGATGCGCCGGTGCAGTTCACCAAGGGGTTGTCGCGGCTGCTGAATGGCATCAGCCAGCACCTCTATTGAGCACCATGACGCCATAGAAAAAGGGACCAGATTGGTCCCTTTTTTCATTTGATTGCTGGTTGCCGGTCAGGCGACAAACACCAGATAGACGGCGAATGCCACGATAAAGCGGTAGATGGCGAACGGGATAAAGTCGATGCGGCGGATCAATGTCAGGAAGGTCTTGATCGCAAACATCGCCACCACGAAGGCGGTGATAAAGCCCACTGCAAACATCGGGAAGTCGGCCATCGAAAGGAAATCGCGGCTCTTGTAGAGATCAAGCCCACTGGCCGCCACCATCATGGGCACCGCCATGATGAAGGAGAACTCGGCGGCGGCGTGACGGCTGATCCCCATCAGCATGCCACCACTGATGGTGGCGCCGGAGCGGGAGAAGCCTGGCCACAGGGCCAGACACTGGAACAGACCGATGCCGAACGCCTGCTTGTAGCTGATGTCATCCAGGTTTTCTGCTGTGACGGCCGGGCGGAACTTCTCGGCGATGATCAGCAGGATGCCCCCCGCGACCAGTGCGTACATTACGGTCTGTGGACCAAACAGGTTGGCCTTGATCCAGCTGTGGATGGCCAGACCGACCACGATGGCGGGCAGCATGCCGAGGATGACATGTACCAATGACAGGGTCGCGTGATCCCGGGACGGCTTCTGGCCAAAGTGGATGCCAATCAGGCCAAACAGGCGACGCCAGAAGACGGCGACCACGGCGAGGATGGAGCCCAGCTGGATCACCACTTCGAAAGTGGCAGCCTTGGGCCCTTCAAAGCCCAGCAGATGGCCGACGATAATCATGTGGCCGGTGGAGGAGACGGGGAGGAACTCGGTCAGCCCCTCGACGACGCCCAGAATAAAGGCGACCAGCAGGCTATAAGTGTCAGTCATCGAACAAACAATCCTTAACTTCGTTGATGTAAAAACGCCCCGGGAGGGTCTCGGGGCGGCTTATCTTGCTCGATAGTGACTGCCGAGGCTATGTAAAAATCATGA
This sequence comes from Aeromonas sp. s8, assembly GCF_040907785.1. NCBI lineage: Bacteria > Pseudomonadati > Pseudomonadota > Gammaproteobacteria > Aeromonadales > Aeromonadaceae > Aeromonas > Aeromonas sp. s8. The sequence continues at coordinate 63,185 of NZ_JBFOCL010000042.1, read as the reverse complement.
AACCTTTAAGTCAGTCGCGGATAAAACGGTAGCGGGTCTGGTGGTGATAACGCTCGCCAGGCTGCAGCCAGGGGTTGCCCAGCTCGGGGCGATTGGGGCTGTCCGGTAGCTGTTGCGCCTCAAGACAGAAGCCGTCGTGATCCCGGTGCGACAGGCCGCTGCGGTTCGGGGTATTGGCCAGCCAGTTGCCGGTGTAGAACTGCAGCGAGGGCTGGTTGGTATAGACCTCCATAGCCAACTGTCTGTCACCTGACACCACGCGAGCTGCCCACTTCTGCTCCGGTCCATTGAGCACAAAAGCGTGGTCGTATCCCTTGGCCTGTTGCTGCTGGGGATGGTTCAGCCAATCCTGGCCAATCAGGCGCTCGCGGCGCAGATCGAATGGCCCCTCCACCGGAGTGATGGTGATCGGCAAACCGTTCGGGTCGGTCGGCAGGAAGTGGTCGGCATTGATGCTGATGAGGTGGTCACGGATATCGCCGCCATCGGTTTGCCCATCGAGATTGAAGTAGGCGTGGCTGGTGAGGCTGACCGGGGTTGTGGCATCCGTGCTGGCCACAAAATCGACCACCAGATCGCTCTGCTCCAGCCGGTACTCCAGGGTGACCCGCAGATTGCTGGGAAATCCCTGATCCCCCGCCCGGGAGAGCAACGCCAGCTTGACCCGATCCGCCTCCAGCTCCCTGATTTGCCAGCGCTGGCGATGAAAGCCAGCCTGCCCGCCATGCAGGCAGTTGGGTGCCTGATTGGCATCCAGCGGCCAGCACTGTCCATCACGCACCAGCTCGGCGCCGCCAATGCGGTTGGCAAAACGCCCGGCCACCGCACCCAGCCACACCTGCTGGGTGGGATAGGCGTCGTCGGCACAGCCCAGCAGCACTTCACGGCGCTGACCAGCCACCGGCAGGGTGAGGGAGGTGAGGGTGGCGCCGAAGTCGAGGCCGCGCAGCCGCAGCCCCTCTTCATTTTCCAGCTCGAATGGGGTCATGGCGCTGATCATAACTTGCCTGCGCCGGTGTTGCCGATCCGGCAGACGTAGCCGTCGGCCTGCATCATAAATGGGCTCATAGTTTTCCTGCCCCCGCGCTGGCGCGGCAGACGTAGCAGTCGGCCTTGAGGCCCGAGATGGCCGGATACTCCGCCTCGACGGCGGCAATCACCTCGGCCACTTTCTCCGGGCGCAGCAGGGCGACCACGCAGCCGCCGAAGCCGCCGCCGGTCATCCGCACGCCGCCATCTGTGCCGATCCTGGCCTTGATGCTCTCCACCAGACCGTCGATGGCGGGCACTGTGATCTCGAAGTCATCGCGCATCGCGGCGTGCGACTCGGCCATCAGCTCGCCGAGGCGGGTCAGGTCGTGGCTGGCCAGCGCATCGGCGGCCGCCAGGGTGCGGGCGTTTTCCCCTACGATGTGGCGGGCACGGCGGTAGCAGGCCTCATCCAGCCCGGCTTTGCCCGCTTCCAGTCCGGCCAGATCGAGATCGCGCAGCGCCTTGACCCCGTAGTGACGGGCGGCCGCTTCACACTGCTGGCGACGAGTGTTGTATTCGCTGTCCACCAGACCGCGGCGCACATTGGAGTTGACGATCAGCACCGCCAGATCCGCAGGCATGGGGATGAGGCGAGTCTCCAGCGAGCGGCAGTCGAGCAGCAGGGCATGATCCGTTTTGCCGCTGGCGGAGATCATCTGATCCATGATGCCGCAGTTGCAGCCGACGAACTTGTTCTCCGCCTGCTGGCCGTTGAGGGCGATCTCGGCCTGGCTGATGTCGAGCCCCAGCGCCTCCTTGAAGGCCTGACCGATGGCCACTTCCAGTGAGGCGGAGGAGGAGAGTCCCGCCCCCTGCGGCACGTTGCCGGAGACCACCAAATCGAGGCCGCGCAGGGCATAGCCGCGCTCCTGCAGATACTTCACCACGCCGCGGATGTAGTCGCTCCAGCGCTGGTCGGCGTGGTGCTCGATGGGCTGGTCGAGGTCGAACAGGTCGCGCTGGTTGTCGTAGTCGGCGGCGATCACCTGCACTTGCCGGTCATCGCGCAGACCGATGGCGACGCAGGTCTCGTAGTCGATGGCGCAGGGCAGCACGAAGCCGTCATTGTAGTCGGTATGCTCACCGATGAGGTTGACGCGGCCGGGGGCGCGCACCAGCAGATCGGGCGCTTTGGCAAATTGCTCGGCAAAAACGGCGCTGACGCGTTGGCTGGGGGTCATAGGGCCTCCTCATTGGTGTGGCTGGTCTGGTTGTAGTGAATGGGGCTCAGAGCGCGCAGCCGCTCGGCGGCCTGCTCCGGAGTCAGGTCGCGCTGGGTTTCGGCCAGCATCTCGAAGCCGACCATAAATTTGCGCACGGTGGCGGAGCGCAGCAGGGGCGGATAGAAGTGGGCATGCAACTGCCACGCCTCGGGGCAATCCGAGTTGGGCGGCGCAAAGTGCCAGCCCATGGAGTAGGGGAAGCTGCACTCGAACAGGTTGTCGTAGCGGCTGGTGAGCTCCTTGAGCGCCACCGCCAGATCCTGTTGCTGGGCCTGGGTCAGGTTGAGCATGGAGGGGACGTGCGCCTTGGGCAGCAGCAGGGTTTCGAACGGCCAGGCGGCCCAGAAGGGGACGACGGCAAGCCAGTGCTCGGTCTCTACCACGATGCGAGAGCGATCCGCCAGCTCCCGCTCCACATACTCCAGCAGCATGGGGCGGCCGTGCTCGGCCAGCCAGCCGCGCTGGTGCTGCTCTTCGCGGGCGATCTCGTTGGGCAGGAAGTCGCTGCCCCAGATCTGGCCGTGGGGGTGCGGGTTGGAGCAGCCCATGACGGCCCCTTTGTTTTCAAATACCTGCACCCACTGCCACTGGGCCGACAGCTCGGCGACCTGATCGATCCAGGTGGTGATCACCCCTTCGATGGCGGGCAGCGGCAGCTCGGGCAGGGTCTTGCCGTGATCCGGCGAGAAGCAGATGACCCGGCTGGTGCCACGGGCGGCTTCCAGCTTCAGCAGAGGATCGCTGGCGCTATCGGCGGCCGGGGTATCCTGCATCAGGGCGGCGAAGTCGTTGGTAAAAACGAAGGTGCCCTTGTAGTCGGGGTTGATGTCACCGGTGACCCGGGTGTTGCCCGCGCAGAGGAAGCAGTCGGGATCGTGGGCCTGTTTGGGGGCCTGACTCACCTTCTCCACCTGTCCCTGCCAAGGGCGTTTGGCCCGGTGGGGGGAGACCAGCACATACTGGCCGGTCAGCGGGTTGAAGCGGCGATGGGGATGATCGACGGGGTTGAACATCATCTCTCCTGAATAAGGTATGGAAAAATAAAGTCGTTTATTAACAGGGAGCAGGCAGGCCTAATCCTCGTAACCGTTCGGGTTGGCGGATTGCCAGCGCCAGCTGTCGGCGCACATGGCGTCGATATTGCGGGTCGCCTGCCAGCCCAGTTCGCGCTCGGCCTTGGCCGGATCGGCCCAGCAGGCGGCGATATCGCCCGGGCGGCGCGGTTCGATGCGAAATGGCAGCGGCTTGCCACAGGCAGCAGAGAAAGCGGCGACCAGCTGCAACACGCTCTGGCCCTGACCTGTGCCCAAGTTGTAGGTGTGCACGCCACCTTTGCTGGCGCAGTGTTGCAGCGCCTTGACATGCCCTTCGGCGAGATCCATCACGTGGATGTAGTCGCGCACACCGGTGCCATCCGGGGTGGGGTAATCGTTTCCAAAGACAGACAGGCAGTCGCGACGGCCGATGGCGACCTGGGTGATATAGGGCATCAGGTTGTTGGGGATCCCCTGCGGGTCTTCACCCATGGTGCCCGATTCGTGGGCGCCGACCGGATTGAAGTAGCGCAGCAGGGTCATGCTCCAGTGCGGCTCGGCCAGCTGCAGATCTTCGAGGATCTCCTCGATGACCAGCTTGGATCGTCCGTAGGGGTTGGTGGCGCTGCGGGGGAAATCTTCGCGGATCGGCAGGCTGGCCGGATCGCCATAGACGGTGGCCGAGGAGCTGAACACCAGATTGTGCACATTGGCCCGCTTCATCGCCTGCAGCAGGGTGAGGGTGCCGCCGAGGTTGTTTTCGTAGTAATCCAGTGGAATGCGGGTCGATTCACCGACCGCCTTGAGGGCGGCAAAGTGGATCACTGCATCGATCTGTTGCTCGGCGAAGATCCGGTCCAGCAGGGCGGCATCGCGAATATCTCCTTGATAGAAAAAGGGTTGTTGGCCGCTGATGGCAGCGACTCGGGCCAGCACGCTGCGTTTGCTGTTGCCGAGGTTGTCGACCACCACGGGATTCATGCCTGCCGCTTGTAGGGCCAGACAGGTGTGGCTGCCGATATATCCGCAACCGCCGGTGACCAGAACGTTCATCTTGCTCTCCACTGAAAAGTGTCTGGAAGCAGTCTAGCCGAGGGTGTGGCGACCAAACTGTGAGCTTGCTTGCAAAACAGTGTAAACGATTACACTGTTTTTATGGTCATCCTGACGGCAGATATACGTTTCACCCCTGTTTTCAATGGGTTTGCTGGGTATAATGGCGCTCTATTGCACAGTGAAAGAAGTGAAAACAGCATGAGCACCATCAAGGATGTCGCCCGTTTGGCCAATGTGTCGGTGGCAACGGTTTCACGGGTGATGAACAACTCCCCCAAGGCCAGTGCCGCGTCTCGCGAAGTGGTGCAGAAGGCCATGGCTGAACTGGGCTACACCCCCAACGCCAACGCGCGGGCACTGGTCAGCCAGACTTGCGACACCATGGGGGTGGTGGTTGGTGACGTGGCGGATCCCTTCTTCGGTGCACTGGTGAAGGGGGTCTCCGGCATCGCCGTCGAGCAGAACCTTCACCTGCTGATGGGTAACGGTTTTCACAAGGCGCGTCAGGAGCGTGAGGCGATCGAGCTGCTGATCGGCAAGCGCTGCGAGGCGCTGGTGGTGCACAGCAAGGCGCTGAGCGACGAGGAACTTTACGATTACGCCATGCGGGTGCCCGGTATGGTGTTGATCAACCGCGATATTCCGGCCCTCAAGGGGCGCTGCATCGCCCTCAACAACCGGCTGGGTGCGGCTACGGCGACTCGCCACCTGATCGAACTGGGTCACCGCCATATCGCCTTTATCAGCTCGGATCATGCCATCGAGGATGCCACCTTGCGCCTGCAGGGCTATCAGGATGGATTGATGGAAGCCGGTCTGGCAGCCGATCCCGAGCTTATCGAGAGTGGCACGCCGAACGAGGAGGGGGGGGAACGTGCCATGCTCAACCTGCTGGCCAAGGGGCTCAAGGTGACCGCCGTGGTGGCCTATAACGATGCCATGGCGGCTGGCGCCATCTCCGTGTTGGCGGACAACGGCCTGCGAGTGCCGGAGGAGGTTTCGGTGGTGGGCTTCGATGACATCATCTATGCCAGATACCTGAGGCCCAAGCTCTCCACCATGCGCTATCCCATCGAGCTGATGGCGGCCCAGGCGGCCAAGCTGGCCATTCAGCTGGCGGCGGGGGAGAGTGACGCGACCCAGAGCAGGATCTATACCCCCACCCTGATCAATCGCCACTCGGTGGCACCGGTTCGGGCCGGATAGCCCCCTTTTGCGGCCCTGTTCGGGGCCATTTCTTGCACAGTTATTGTTTTACCTATTTTTAATCATTTTTACTCCGCTTTACTTAACAAAATCAGTGTAATCGTTTACATCTGTGTGAGCGAGATCGCCGTTCCCTGCGTCATACTTCTCTAGACTGAATACGTTTTCCAATCAGCAGGGAGAGAGTGAATGCTCAGGGAGATAGTGGCGCGTCAGGATTGGCAGACTCAGGCTATTACGTCGGTAAACCGGCTGGCAGCCCATACCCCCATGTTCAGCTGGCGCAGCGAAACGGATGCCAAGGGTGATCTGGCCTCTTCCTCCCGTCTCTTGCTCGATGGCGAGTGGCGCTTCTCCTTCTTTGCTGCTCCCGAATTGGTGCCCGAGAGTTGGCTGGCGCGGGATCTGGCGGATGCCACTCCCATTACCGTGCCGGGCAACTGGCAGCTGGATGCTGCCTATCCGGCTGCGCGGCCGCTCACCGATGGCCCCATCTACACCAATATCAAGTACCCCTTTCCCTGCGATCCACCGCGAGTGCCGGCAGAGAACCCCACCGGTTGCTACTCACGCGAGTTCGATCTGCCTGCCGGCTGGCTGGTAAGCGGACAGAGCCGGATCATCTTCGACGGGGTGAGCAGTGCCTTCCACCTTTTTTGCAACGGCCGCTGGGTAGGTTACTCCCAGGACAGCCGCCTGCCCGCCGAATTCGATCTGACTCCTTATCTGCACACCGGTCACAATCGGCTGGCTGTGCTGGTGCTGCGCTGGTCCGATGGCTCCTATCTGGAAGATCAGGATATGTGGTGGCTGTCGGGGATCTTCCGCTCCGTCAGCCTGCTGCACAAACCGTCCCGTCATCTTATGGATATGCGGGTGACCCCCGAGCTGGATGCCTGCTATCGGGATGGCCGTCTCAAGATTGCACTGCAGGTGGCTAATGGGGCCGGTTTGTCGGTGGAGGCCAATCTCTATGACGGTGGCGAGCGGGTTGCGACCCTGCGCCAGCCGATCGGCACCCAAGCCATTGATGAAAAAGGGGCGTATGACGATCGCGCCGAGTTCTGGCTCGATGTGGCTGCGCCGCGCAAGTGGAGCGCCGAGACGCCCCATCTCTATCGCTTCACCCTGACCCTGCTGGACGAGCAGGGCCAGGCTATCGAGAGTGAGGCATGTGATGTGGGCTTTCGGGTGGTGGAGATCCGTGGTGGCCTGCTGCGGGTCAACGGTCAGCCGCTGCTTGTTCGCGGTGCCAACCGCCATGAACACCATCCCGCCAAGGGTTATGCCATCGATCGCGCCACCATGGAGCGGGATCTGCTGCTGATAAAGCGGCACAACTTCAATGCGGTGCGCTGCTCCCACTATCCCAACCACCCCGACTTCTATCGCCTCTGCGATCGGCTCGGTCTCTATGTGGTGGACGAGGCGAATCTGGAGACCCACGGCATGACCCCCATGGGGCGGCTGGCGCGGGATCCCGCCTGGAGCAACGCCTTTCTGGAGCGGGCGACCCGCATGGTGGCACGGGATTTCAATCACCCCTCGATCATCATCTGGTCGCTCGGCAACGAGTCGGGTTACGGCCCGGCCCACGATGCCATGTATGGCTGGATCAAGCGCAGCGATCCGAGCCGTCCGGTGCAGTACGAGGGGGGCGGGGCCGATACCCCGGCCACCGATATCATCTGCCCCATGTATGCCAGAACCCATCAGGATCAACCCTTCCCGGCGGTGCCCAAGTGGGCGCTGGCCAAGTGGATTGGCCTGCCCGGCGAGAGCCGGCCGCTGATCCTCTGCGAGTACGCCCACGCCATGGGTAACAGCCTGGGGGGCTACGCCCACTACTGGCAGGCGTTTCGCGATCATCCACGCCTGCAAGGCGGGTTTGTCTGGGATTGGGTCGATCAGGGGCTCGACAAATACACCGCCGATGGTCGCCACTACTGGGGCTATGGCGGAGATTTTGGTGATGTGCAAAACGATCGCCAGTTCTGCTGCAACGGCCTGCTGTTCCCGGATCGCACTCCGCATCCAGCCCTGTTCGAGGCGAAGCGTGCCCAGCAACCGTTCCGCTTCACCCTGCTTGAGCGCACCCCGCTGCGGGTGAGGATCGAGAGCGAATACCTGTTCCGCTCCACCGATAACGAGCGGCTTTGCTGGCAACTGTGCGAGAACGGCCATGTGCAGCAGCAAGGGGAGGTTTCCCTTGAGCTGGCGCCACAGGGGGTGGTCGAGTTGACCCTGAGCGAGGCGTTGCCCACCTTTGCGGCAGGCTCACTGGTCTGGCTCGATCTGGCGATCGTTCAGCCACAGGCCACCCTCTGGTCGCAGGCGGATCACAAGGTCGCCCGTCAGCAGTTCACCCTGCCGACCCCCCTTGCCCTGCCTGCTCCTGCCGCTGCCGCCACCCTGACCGAACAGCCGGATGGCTGGCGGATCACTGCCGCCAACAGCCAGTGGTGGCTCGACAAGCAGAGCGGCCGCATCACCAGTTGGCAAAAATCGGGGCAGGAGCAGCTGCTGGCGCCGATCATGGATCACTTCTACCGCGCGCCGCTCGACAACGACATCGGCACCAGCGAAGCGGATCACGCCGACCCCGACTCCTGGATTGCTCGCTGGCAGGCGTGTGGTCTCGGTCAGTGGCAGCACCGCTGTCTGGGGATCGCGGTCGCCGGAGGGGATATCCGGGTCAGCCATGGCTACTTCCATCACGATGAGCTGCTGCTGGTGAGTTACTGGCATCACCGCTTTACCGACGATGGCGCCATGAGCCTGGAGATAGAGACCGAGCTGGCGCAGGCGCTGCCTTCACTGCCGCGGATTGGCCTGTTGCTTCATCTGGCCGAGGTACCGGCGCGAGCCGAATGGCTGGGGCGTGGCCCTCACGAGAACTATCCGGATCGCCTGCTGGGTGCCGATCTTGGGCGCTGGAGTCTGCCGCTGGAGGCGATGCATACACCTTATATCTTCCCGAGTGACAACGGCTTGCGCTGCGATACCCGCCAGTTGCAGTTGGGCAGCACGACGGTGAGCGGCAACTTCCATTTCAGTGCCAGCCGCTTCAGTCAGCAACAGCTGGCCGCTGCTCGTCACCAGAGCGATCTGGTGGCCGAAGCTGGGCTGTGGGTCTGTCTCGATGGCGCCCACATGGGGGTGGGGGGGGATGACTCCTGGAGTCAGAGCGTGCGTCCCGAGTATCAACTGCTTGAGCGCCGTTACCGTTGGAGCTGCACTCTCCGTTAATCCAGCTATTGAAGCGACTGTCGAGCCAGTGCGCCATTTTGACAACAGACCAGTAACGACTAGCCTCAATGCTGTGGGAAAGATTGAGTCTCAAATCTGATTTTTATTTATATGTATTTGAAAAATAAATATAAAGTTTCAATGTAACAGAGTGTAAACGTTTTCATTTTGTCGTCATGATCACAGAAGAAATGACAACAAACTGATTACATTGATTGGCGCTTGCTCAATTGCTCGCCACCCTACAACACAGATAGACACATCGGAGCACACATAATGAAAAAACTGACCACAGTTGCCGCCCTGCTGATGGGCATGATGGCTGGAGCCAATGCCCAGGCTGACACCCGTATCGGGGTAACCGTCTACAAGTACGACGACAACTTCATGGCGGTCGTGCGCAAGGCCATCGAGAAGGAGGCGGCAGCCACTCCGGGGGTGGAACTGCTGATGAACGACTCCCAGAACGACCAGTCCAAGCAGAACGACCAGATCGATGTGCTGCTGGCCAAAGGGGTGAAGGCGCTGGCCATCAACCTGGTTGACCCGGCTGCGGCACCGGTGGTGATTGAGAAAGCCCGTGGCGAAGATATCCCGGTGGTCTTCTACAACAAGGAGCCGAGCGCTACCGATCTGGCCAGCTACGACAAGGCCTACTACGTGGGCACCGACTCCAAGGAGTCAGGGATCATCCAGGGTCAGCTGATTGCCAAACACTGGAAAGCCCATCCGGAGTGGGATCTGAACAAGGATGGCGTGATCCAGTTCGTGCTGCTGAAAGGGGAGCCGGGCCACCCGGATGCCGAAGCGCGCACCTCCTACGTGGTCAAGACCCTGAACGATGGTGGCGTCAAGACCGAGCAACTGCACATGGATACCGGTATGTGGGATACCGCCATGGCGAAAGACAAGATGGATGCCTGGATCTCCGGCCCCAACGCCAACAAGATCGAAGTGGTCATCGCCAACAACGACGGCATGGCAATGGGTGCAGTCGAGTCACTGAAAGCCCAGGGCAAGACTGCCATTCCGGTATTCGGCGTCGATGCGCTGCCGGAAGCGTTGGCCATGGTCAAGAGCGGTGCCATGGCGGGTACCGTGCTGAACGATGCGGCCAACCAGGCCAAAGCCACCTTCGAGCTGACCAAGAACCTGGCTGAAGGCAAACCGGCCGGTGAAGGCACCAAGTGGAATATCGTCGACAAGGTAGTGCGTGTTGCCTACGTCGGTGTGGATAAAGACAACCTGTCCCAATTCGAGTAATTCCCTCCTCCAGGGCAAGGGAGATCCCCTTGCCCTTTTTTCAACCAGATGTGATGGCTGATATGACAACACAGCAACAATCAGAATGGCTGTTGGAGATGATTGACGTCAGTAAGAGCTTTCCCGGCGTCAAGGCACTCGATAATGTCAATTTACGGGTCCGTCCTCATTCTGTGCATGCGTTGATGGGCGAGAACGGAGCGGGAAAATCCACACTGCTCAAGTGCCTGTTCGGCATTTACGAGAAGGATCAGGGCAAGATCTTCTTCAAGGGGCAGGAGATCAACTTCACCTCCTCCAAAGAGGCGCTGGAAAATGGCGTCTCCATGGTGCATCAGGAGCTCAACCTGGTGCTGCAGCGTACCGTGATGGACAACATGTGGCTCGGCCGCTACCCCACCAAGGGGTGGTTTATCGACCACGGCAAGATGTATGACGACACCAAGCGCATCTTCGATGAGCTGGATATCGACATCGACCCCAAGGTGAAGGTCGCGACCCTGTCGGTCTCCCAGATGCAGATGATCGAGATCGCCAAGGCGTTCTCCTACGACGCCAAGATCGTCATCATGGACGAACCCACCTCCTCCCTGACCGAGAAAGAGGTGAACCACCTCTTCAAGATCATCAACAAGTTGAAGGATAAGGGGTGCGGCATCGTCTACATCTCTCACAAGATGGAGGAGATCTTCCAGCTCTGTGACGAGATCACCATATTGCGGGATGGCCAGTGGGTGGCAACCCAGCCGCTCAAGGGCATGACCATGGATCAGATCATCGGCATGATGGTCGGCCGTGAGCTGACCCAGCGCTTCCCTGAAAAAACCAACCAGCCGAAAGAGGTGATCCTCGAGATCGAACACCTGACGGCGAAGAACCAGCCCTCCATTCAGGATGTGACCTTCAACCTGCACAAGGGGGAGATCCTCGGCATCGCCGGACTGGTGGGGGCCAAGCGCACCGATATCGTCGAGACCCTGTTCGGCATTCGTGATCGCAGTCAGGGCAGCATCAAGCTGCACGGCAAAGAGGTAGCCAACCACAACGCCCACGAAGCGATCCGCAACGGCTTTGCGCTGGTGACGGAAGAGCGCCGCTCCACCGGTATCTACTCCCGGCTCGATATCGCCTTCAACTCCCTGATCGCCAACATGGACAGCTACAAGGGCTCCATGGGGTTGCTCAGCGACAACAAGATGAAGAGCGATACCCAGTGGGTGATCGACTCCATGCGGGTCAAGACGCCGACCCAGCAGACCCAGATCGGTTCCCTCTCCGGGGGCAACCAGCAGAAGGTGATCATCGGTCGCTGGCTGCTGACCCAGCCGGAGATCCTGATGCTCGACGAGCCCACCCGCGGCATCGACGTCGGGGCCAAGTTCGAGATCTACCAGCTCATCCTGGAGCTGGCGAAGAAGGACAAAGGGATCATCATCATCTCGTCAGAGATGCCGGAATTGCTGGGGATCACCGACCGCATCATGGTGATGAGCAATGGCCGGGTCGCCGGGATCGTCAATACCAAAGAAACTGACCAGAGCGAGATACTGCGCCTGGCATCTCTGTACCTCTAGAGACAGGAAGACATTTATGGAGTCGGCTAAAAATTTCAATCTGATGCAGGCGCTCAAGGAAAACGCCATCTATCTGGTGCTGCTGGTGCTGCTCATGGTCATCGTGATCCAGGAGCCCTCCTTCCTGAGCCTCACCAACTTCAGCAACATCCTGACCCAGTCCTCGGTGCGGGTCATCATAGCGCTGGGGGTGGCGGGCATCATTATCACTCAGGGGACGGATCTCTCGGCCGGTCGTCAGGTTGGTCTGGCGGCACTCATAGCAGCAACCATGTTGCAGGCGCTGACCAACGTCAACAAGGTGTTCCCGACGCTGGGAGAGGTGCCCATTCCTGCGGTGATCCTGCTGGTGTGTGTGGTGGGTGCCCTGATTGGTCTGGTCAACGGTCTCATCGTGGCCTATCTGAACGTTACCCCGTTCATTACCACCCTGGGCACCATGATCATCGTCTACGGTATCAACTCCCTCTACTTTGACTCGGTCGGGGCCTCGCCGGTGGCCGGGTTTGACCCTCGCTTCTCCAGCTTCGCCCAAGGGTTTATCCGGATAGGAGGATTCAAGCTCTCCTATCTTACCTTCTACGCGGCCATCGCCAGCGTCTTTGTCTGGGTGCTGTGGAACAAGACCCGCTTTGGCAAAAACATCTTCGCCATCGGCGGCAACCCCGAGGCGGCCAAGGTCTCCGGCGTCAACGTGGCGGTCAATCTGGTGATGATCTATGCGCTGGCAGGGGTCTTCTACGCCTTCGGCGGCATGCTGGAAGCGGGCCGTATCGGTAGCGCCACCAACAACCTCGGCTTCATGTACGAGCTGGATGCCATCGCGGCGTGCGTGGTGGGCGGGGTGTCGTTTGCTGGCGGGGTGGGAACGGTCGCGGGTGTGATTACCGGCGTACTTATCTTCACCCTGATCAACTATGGCTTGACCTATATCGGCGTCAGCCCTTACTGGCAGTTCATCATCAAGGGCGGCATCATCATTCTGGCGGTGGCCCTGGACTCCATGAAGTACGCCAAGAAGAAATAACGATTGGCAGAGAGGGTTGGCGTTGCCAGCCCTCTCTTCTGGAGGGAACCCATGCCATTCAAGGTCAAGATTTACCTCTTGCTGCTACTGGCCATTCTGGTCACCATCGGCACCGCCGGGCTCAGTGTCAACCACTTCATCAGTGGCTACATTCGCACTCAGGCCACCCACAACATCACCGAGCAGATCACCCTGGTCAAAGAGAAGCTGGCCAGCGACATCAATCAGAAAATCCTGTTGGCCGCCAACCTCAACTTCGGGGTGACCAACGTCAAGAAGACCCTGCAAGAGACCGGCTTTCACAACATCGTCAAGGTGATCGGCGACATGGCCTTCGACGTGAGCGGGGTCATCAACGATACGGCCAAGGTCGATGCCCTGCGCAAGCTGATCCCTGCCGCCAACAACCAGATCACCGTCAGCCCGCTGCAACAGGTGGATGGCAAGCCGGTCATCACCATTCTGGTGCCGCGCGGTGCTGATTCTGCCTATCTCTACTACCTCGACATGAGCGAGTTCAAAAGCCTGCTGGAGAAGATGAGTGGCGATGGCCGCTACTTCTCGCTGGCCGACAGTCAGGGCGGCAGCCTCTATGACAGCAAGCCGCAAGGGGAGAGTGAAGCGCGCCCCAACCAGCTGGATATTCGCGGCAGCAGCTGGACGCTGACCGGCTACATCGACCTCGATTACATCCGGGCCATGACCCAGGCCCTCAACGGCCAGATCATCATGGCGCTGTGCGGCGTGGCGATCGTGGTGATGGTGCTGGCGATGCTGGCACTCAACGTGGCCTATCACCCCATTCTCTCGTTGCGGGATCTGGTGCTGGATCTCTCCCGCGGCAGCGGCGATCTCACCCGCCGGTTGGCGGTAACCAGCAAGGATGACCTTGGCCAGATCTCGGCCGGGATCAACCGCTTTATCGAGCGGCTGCAGGAGATGATGGGGGAGGTGCGGCAGGCGAGCGGTCAACTCAACAGCGGCATTGCCGGATTGGCCAGCCAGACCGGCGCCGCCCAGTCCCTGCTGGCGGAGCATGTGCGCGAGACCGAGCAGGTAGTGACCGCCATCAACGAGATGAGCCGCACCGCGGTCTCCGTCTCCGAGAGTGCGGCCAGCACCGCCCAGCTCACCGGCCAGAGTCAGCAGCTGGCGAGCCAGTCCCGTCAGGTGGTGGATCAGGCGATGGCCAGCGTGATGGCGCTGGTGGACGAAGTGGAAGCCACTGCCCGCTCCATCGAGGCGATGCAGCAGGATGTGCAGCAGATTGGCTCCGTGCTGGGGGTGATCGGCAGCATTGCCGAACAGACCAACCTGCTGGCGCTCAATGCCGCCATCGAGGCGGCCCGCGCTGGTGAACAGGGGCGCGGTTTTGCGGTGGTGGCAGACGAGGTGCGCTCCCTCGCGGCCCGTACCCAGCAGAGCACAGCCGAGATCCAGACCATGCTGGTCAGTCTGCAGCGGGGCACCCGCACTGTGGTGGATGCCATGGGCAACACCAAGCAGAGCTGTCAGGGGGCGGCCGAGAACACCACCCGGGTCAACGAGTCGCTGGATCTGATGGCCGGAGAAGTGGTGGAGATCAACGATCTCATCAGCCATATCGCCACGGCGGCGGAGCAGCAGAGCGCGGTGGCCGAAGAGATCAATCGCAACATGAGCGCCATCGCTGAAGTGATCCGCCAGCTGACCCACAATGGCGAAGCGACGGTCGCCAGCTCCGTGGCGATGCAGCAGACCTACGACCGGCTGCGGGAGATAGTGGGTCACTTCCGGCTGGAGTGAGGCCGGTGTTCAGTCAATAACAAAACAGGGCCATCCGGCCCTGTTGTTGTTTTCCCGTCTGCCTGAATCAACCGGCCTTGCGGCGCAGATAGACCCCGGCTTCCATGTGATGGGTCCAGGGGAACTGGTCGAACAGGGCGAAACGGGCGATCTCGTGGGTTTCGCCCAGCACGGCCATGTTGGCCTGCAGGGTCTCGGGGTTGCAGGAGATGTAGAGGATGTTGTCGTACTCCTGCACCAGCTTGACGGTGGCATCATCGAGACCGGCGCGGGGCGGGTCGACGAAGATGGTGTTGCACTGGTAGCTCTTGAGATCGACCCCCTTGAGGCGGTTGAACTCCCGCTCACCACGCATCGCCATGGTGAACTCCTCTGCCGACATGCGCAGGATGATCAGGTTGTCGACGCCGTTGGCGGCGATGTTGAACTGGGCGGAGTCGACGCTCGGCTTGGCGATTTCGGTGGCCAGCACCTTGCGGAAGTTCTGCGCCAGCGCGATGGAGAAGTTGCCGTTGCCGCAATAGAGCTCCAGCAGGTCCCCTTCGCTCCCCTTGGTCACATCCAGCGCCCAGGCCAGCATCTGCTCGTTGATGGCGGCGTTGGGCTGGGTGAAGCTGTTCTCCACCTGCTTGTAGATGAGCTGGCGACCCGCCACGTTGAGCTGTTCGATGACGAAGTCATCCCCCAGACAGATTTTCTGCTTGTGGGCGCGGCCAATCAATTGTAGCTCGAACCCCTTGGCGCGCAGATCGGCCTGCAGCGCTTCGGCGGCTTGTTGCCATTCGGCCTCCAGCTTGCGGTGATAGAGCAGGCTGACAATAATCTGGCCGGACTGGGTGGAGAGGTAGTCGATCTGGAACAGCTTGCGGCGCAGCACCGGGTGTGGGCGCAGCCCCTCCAGCAGCAGCGGCATCAACTGGTTGATGAGGCGGCTGGCGGTAGGGAAGTGGTCTATCTTGATGATCTCTTTGGTCGCCGGGGCATACATGCAGTGGAAGAGGTCATCCCCTTCATGCCAGATGCGAAATTCGGCGCGCATCCGGTAGTACTCCGCCGGCGAGCTGTGCACTTCCAGCGCCGGGAGGGTGAAGCCGGCAAACAGCTCGGTGAGGCGAGCGCGCTTTTCGTCGAGTTGGGCCTGATAGTCGGCCGCGGTTCTGGGCGCTGGAGCGTTCGCGGAAGGCTGTTGGGATTGGGTCATAAATACCTCACATGCACACCGGCCGGGCCGGGTCGAAATCGGGGGAAGGCAACAGGCCACCCAAAGGGGCCCGATTTTAAAAGCCAGCCGCAGATTGTCCAGCATTTTGTGGTCAAGAAGTGTTCAGTCAGGCCGATAGCTGATCTACAGGCATGGTGGGAGGACACATTATGCAGATCGAAGGCGTGGGCGCAGCCCAACCCAAGGGAGTGGGTGTTTCTCCCAAATCGCCCCAACAGGCGGAGCAGAAACAGGTCAAGAGCGAGGAGGAGGTCTCCTTGCACAAGCCGCCCAAGTGGGCGCAGGTGCTGATCCAGCAGGCATTGCAGTTCTCGCTGGAGATCAACGGCCAGGGCTATCAGGCGCCGAAGGTGAAAGAGCCCGAGGAGATCACGCCGGAGACCCTGTTCGACTTCCAGTCGGTGGCTGACAACGTGCTGCAGTTTGTGACCGGGCGGCTTGGCGCCGCACGGGCCGATGGCAAATCCGACGACGACCTGACCGGGATGATGGAGCAGGCCCGCAAAGGGGTCGACAAGGGCTTTGACGAGGCGAAGAAGCAGCTCGGCAAGTGGGCGACTGACAACGACGATATCAAAACCGGTATCGATCAGAGCTACAAGCTGATCCAGAAAGGGCTCGAGGAGTTCGAGAAGGAGTTCTTCGGCAAGATTTCTCCGACCGACATGGGACAGGCCGAGATGGCCAGTCGCCAGCAGGGGTATCTGGAGATCCAGACCAAGGATGGCGACAAGGTGGTGCTGCGCTTCAACGATAGCTGGCAGACCAAGTCCCAGAGCAGCGAGAGCGGCAGCCAGTTCAGCCTCAAGTCGAGCCAGAGCTTCAGCTTCTCGCTGGAGGGAGATCTCAGCAGCGACGAGATGGAGTCCATCGGCAAGCTGGTCAAGGGAATCGATGAGCTGGCGGGGAGCTTCTTCTCCGGCAACTTCGAGGATCTGCTGGATAAGGCGAATGAACTGAAGCTGGATGACAGTCAGCTGGCCTCCTACTCCCTCAAACTCAAGCAGAGCGTCAAGTTGAGCCAGACCTATCAGGGGGCCAGCTCCCTGCAGGATCTGCTCAAGCCGTTTGCCGAATACCTGCCCAAGCTGGATCAGGTGCAGAAACAGGCGGATAGCCTGCTGCCACCATCCCAGCAACAAGCGCTGACCCCGGCCGTGCTGGCCGCGAGAGGTGAAGAGGAACCGGCGCAGGTCGATCGCTTCACCAGCTTCAACCAGCGGATGCTGGAGGCGCTGCGGATGATCAGCCAGTTCCAGCCCTCCACCGAGCCCGCCAGCAAGCGCGTCTGAGCCACAGCGCGTTACGCAAGTAATGACCTGCCGTTTGCCAGCCCTTCCCGGGGCTGGCAAACTGGCCTTTTCTCCAATCCGGTTGCCCCATGAACCCCAAGAAGCCAAGAGACAAGCGCGAGCTCTGCTACCCCTTTATCTTCGAAACCTCGTTCAAATGTGATTTTGAAATCGCCACCGACGAGCTCTGCTGTCAGGTCGGGGCCGTGCTGTCACACCTTGCGCCGGATGCGGATACCGAGCCCATGCTGGCGGATCTCGCGGCGTTGCAGCGACTTATCTACAACCTAAACGGCTCGGTACGCGGCAAGCTGGGGATCTTCGATGCAGATCTTGAGTGGCTCAAGGCCCGTTACGACCACTACAACGAGGCGAGTCGCGGCAGCGTCACCGGTTTTGTGTTGCCACAGGGGCCGCAGCCCATTCCCACCCTCCATCTGTGCCGCTGCGGCAGCAAGAAGGTGGTGCGGCTGCTGGTCAGGCTGGAAGAGAGCGAGGTGGCCTTCGATCCCATTCTCTATCGCTTCGCCAACCTGCTGGCCAACTTCTTCTTCGTGCTCACCGTCTACCTCAAGCAGCGCTGGCAGGTGCCGGAAGTGCCCTACGTCAGCATCAACTACTGATGGCGGCTGGTTAGGGGCCAGACGTCATGGTGGATTGAATGGAATAAAAAACCGGAGCCTTGGGCTCCGGTTTTGTTTTTCAGCGCGTCAGTTGCCCGCTCAGCTGGAGATCAGCACTCTGGCCGAGTTGGCGGGGATGGTGAGCTGCACCTCGCCCTGCACCACTTCAAACTTCTCGCCGTTGAAGGCGTCAGTGAAGCGGCTGGCAGGGCTGGCGGTCTGCCACAGGGGCAGGCTGATGGTGCGCGGCTCACTCGGGTGGCGGTTGCAAGCCACCACCACCTGATCGCTTTGCAGGGTACGGGCGAACACATAGCTGTGGGGCCCGGCGTAGAGGGTCTGGATATCGCCACGGCGCAGGGAAGGGCGCTGGCGGCGGATCTGGATCAGCCGACGATAGTGGTCGTGCAGCACGTGATCCCAGTCTGTGGTATCCCACGGGAAGCAGCGGCGGCAGTCCGGGTCGTTGCCGCCGGAGAGCCCCACTTCATCGCCGTAGTAGATGGAGGGCACGCCGATATAGGTGAGCAGCAGGGTGGCGGCCAGCTGCATCCGCTGCTTGTCTTCACCCAGCAGATGGAGGAAACGGGCTGTGTCGTGGCTGTCCAGCAGGTTGAACTGGGCCAGCTGGTTCTTGAACGGGATGTGGGCCCGCGCCAGCTTGAGCCAGCGATCCATCTCTTCGGCGCTGATCTTGATGGGGTGGTAGGCGATGTCCTTGCCAGCTAGGAAGGCGCGGATCGGATGGGCGAAGCCGTAGTAGTTCATGGCGCCGTCCTCCTGATCCCCTTGCAGCCACTGGCTCGCCTCGAAGAAGTGTTCGCCGAGCACATAGGCGTCCGGGTTCTCCTGCTTCACTGCCCCGCGAATGGCGCGCACGTGACTGCGATTGCCCTCGGCGGTGCCGCGCTCGCCCAGCATGTGGATGACGTCAAAGCGCCAGCCATCGATCTGGTAGGGGGCGCGCATCCAGTAACGGAGGATGGCGTCGTCTGCCCGATAGACGGCGTCCTGCACCTTCTCGCAGGAGAAGTCCAGCTTGGGCAGGCTGCGAATGCCCTTCCAGCTGACGTAATCCCCTTCCTTATCAAAGGTGTAGAAGCTGCGCCACGGGGAGTCCGGGTTGCTCTGGGCCCCCAGTGGCGGGCAGAACCAGGGGTGCTCGGTAGAGGTGTGGTTGACCACCGCATCGAGGATGATCTTCATACCGCGCTGGTGCAGGTTGCGGGTCAGCTCGGCGAACTGCTCGTTGCTGCCGAGGTGGGCATCCACCTTGAAGTAGTCCTGGGTGTCGTACTTGTGGTTGCTCGGCGAATCGAAGATGGGGTTGAGGTAGAGCGCCGTCACCCCGAGGGATTGCAGGTAGTGCAGCTTGGCATCGATGCCCGCCAGATCGCCGCCGTAAAATTCGCAGGCGCCGTGGCCCTCTTCGTGGCGACTGACCGGTTCGCCCCACGCCTTGCTGATCACCGCTTTGCCGCGATATTCGTACTCGTGATGCTTGACGCTCAGCGACGGATCGCCGTTGCAGAAACGGTCGGGGAAGATCTGGTAGAACACCTGATCCTGCACCCAGGCCGGTGGCTGGTGCAGGCTGTTGAAGCGAAAATGTTGCTCCCGTGGCGGCATGGACGCGCTGACGCCCGCCCCGTGCAGCCACCACTGCTCCTCGTCGGTGAGGCACTTGAAGCTGTAGAGGTGGATATCCTGTCCCTTGATGAGCGGCAGGGTCGCCTGCCACACCTGCAGCCGATCGCGGGTGGAGACCGCCGTCATCGGGATCAGGTACTCCTCGTTATCCGGCTCGTGGCGCAGCCACACCTCGCGGATCGGCGCATCCAGCTCGCTAAAGAGGGTCAATTGCAGTGCGTCGGCGCTCTCTTTGAACCAGGGCGCCACCTGGGGATGAAACAGAAACGGATGGGTCATGATGCTTATTGAGTCAGAAGATCGGCGAGGGCATTACCCTGTTCATGCAATGTTTCGAGCTGGCCTGCCAGCGACTTGGGATCCAGTCCCAACTGGTCGGCGAGCGGTTTGGGGAAGCGGGCGATGATGGCCTGGGCAGGCACGCCCGCGTTCCAGGCGAAGGAGATAAACACGGCGAGGCGGATTAGCACCGCCTCCTTGCTGACCGGATCGTGGGAGAGCGGGTCAAGCTGTTGGGAGATGGCATCGACGAAGGCCTCGGAGAGGTGCCAGCGCCGCGCCAGCTCGGCACCGAGCTGGGCATAGTCGTAGCCCAGCATCTCCCGCTGGGCCTCGACCCGGCTGCTGCCGTTCTGGAGCGCCATGTTGATGAGCTCGGCCTCTTCCGGCAAGGTGCTCTGGATAAGCAGCTCGCCGATGTTGTGTATCAGGGCGCAGGTGAAGGCGGTCTCGGGATCCATCACCTTGGCCTCTTGGGCCAGGGTTTTGGCGATGGTGGCGACCTGGAAGGTCTCGGTCCAGAACTTGTTCTTGTCGAAGCTGGGCGGGGCCTTGAAGGTGCCGATGATGCCGGAGGCGACCACCACGGAGCGCAGCCGGTTGAAGCCGAGCCGGATCACCGCCTGTTCGATGGAGGTCACTTCGTTGCCCCGGCGCAGGGCGGCCGAGTTGGCCATCCGCAGCACCTTGACGCTGATCACCTGATCCATGGCGATCTTGGCCGCAATCTCGTCGATGCGGGCATTCTCGTCGTTGAAGCTCTGCATCAACTCGTGCAGCAGCTTGGGAATAGTGGGGAGTTGTTTGATCTTGTCAAACAGGCGATCCATCGACATGGCTGAGGCAGCCTCCATTGCGAACTCTGCCTCATATTGTGCCACAGCCGGACAACATGTTCCTGTTTGTGATGCGGCTTTGTGAGCGCTAGAACACCCAGTCGCGCAAGGTGTATTCCAAACGGTGCTGTTTGCCCTGCAGGATCAGGTTCTGACTGGTGCCGCTCAAGGTCGCCCCCTCGGTAAGGGTGGTCAGTACAGCCTGTTCGATAGTGTCGAGCGGTGGCATGCAGGCCATTTCGGTGCTGCCCAGACTGGTGACCCACAGTTTGTCATCTTCCAGATGGCCCTGACCGAAGTAGCGGTTGCAACCGGCGATGCCGTTGACGGTGAAGTGCTCGCCGATCTCGAAATCGGGGGGATTGTCGCGGGGGGCCTTGATCGGTTCGCCATCCAGTTTGCTCAGTACCCAGTGGTGGTGTTGCAGATCTTGCTGAACAAAGGCGGTCGAGCTGCAGCCAGCGAGCAGTAACAGGGGGATCAGCAACAAAAAGGGCAATCTGGGCATGAGGGGGCTCCGGTTGGGGGAGCGTCAAGAATACCCTTTTTGGGCAGTCGGGAGCAGGGCGGAAGAGGGGACGACCGACCGCTTCTGTCGCCCCTTGTCCCGCGCGACTGTCGCTTAATGGCAACACACGGGTGATGTTGCCATCGATTTACGCTATCTCAGGGCTCAGTTGGCGAACAGCCGCTCGGCATAACGGGCAAGACCGGCAGCCACCGAGCCGAAGTCATCGCCACCCTCAAGCGGGATGGAGGGGAGCTTCTGGCGGATAAAGCTGGCGATCAGCGGCGAGCGGGCGCTACCACCGGTGACGAAGATGCGATCCGGCTGCACACCGGCGGCGGCAATCGCTTCGTCCATCAGCTCGCCAATCTTCTCCAGCAGCAGGGCCGAGGCGTTGGCCAGCTGTTCGCGGGTCAGTTCCGCTTCCAACCCTTTTTCCAGCTCGGCCAGCGACTGGCGATTGAGTTCCTGCTCCGAGAGGGCGATCTTGCCCTGCTCGGCACGCCATACCAGCTGGTGGCTCAGCTTGTGGGCCCGCAGGCTGGCCAGACGCCCCAGCTTGCTGCCGGGCTGGCTGTCGAGCTGCAGATCCTGCAGCTGGCGGGCGGTGTCGAGGCTGTAGAAGCGGCTCTGGGCGCTGACGTCGTTGATGGCGGCCGCATCCCAGAACAGCGGATGGGGCAGCGGCTTGCCGGTCTTGAGGGTCTCGTGCATGCCGAGCAGCGGCATCATCCCCTCCACCGTCAGGCGGATATCGAAGTCGTTGCCGCCGATCCGCTGGCCGCTGTGGCCGAGCAGATCGCCGCTGCGATCCAGCTGATCGCGGTAGCTGGGGCCCATTCGCAGCATGGAGCAGTCGGTGGTACCGCCGCCGATATCCACCACCAGCACCACGGCGTCTTCGGTGAGGCGCGCCTCGAATTCAAACCCGGCGGCCACCGGCTCGTAGAGGAACTCCACCTGCTCGAAACCGGCCAGACGGGCCGCCTCGGTCAGGATGGCGATAGCTTGCTGGTTGCTCTCTTCCCCCGCCAGACCCTGGAAGTTGACCGGTCGGCCGATCACCGCCTGGCGGATCGGGGCGCCGAGCTGCTGCTCCGCCTGCTGGCGGACATGGAGCATCATGGCGCAGACGATGTCTTCAAACAGGGCGATCTGGGGGGCCTTGAGGCCATAGGCACCGAGGAAGGATTTCGGCGATTTGATGTAGTAGCCGTCGTCCGGCTCTTCCAGATAGCGCTCCAGCGCGGCACCGCCAAAGCTCAGCTCGTCGATCAGTCCCTCTTCGCGCATCTGGCGGCGAACCATCTGGGCGCGGGTGACCACGGGGCCACGCAGCTTGAGGTACTCCGCCTGCTGGGCGGGGGCCAGCCCTTCGGCCAACAGACCGGCGATAGCATCCCGGTGGGGGGCATGCAGGGTGGAGGGGAGATAGCGGGATGCACCAAGATTCAGCAGCCTGGGGCTACCTTGTTCCATCACGGCCACGGCACAGTTGGAGGTGCCGTAATCAAATCCGATAAACATGGGCGCCAGACTCCTGAATAAAAAAGGGGGGCTAGCCTACCCGAAGGCGCCGGGTCTCACAACCCGGCGCGTGACGAAGAGAGGGCGAGCCCCTATTCCACTTCGTTGTCGCAGCGGCCCTGGCTCTCGATGGCGCGGATATTGCCGAGGGTGGTATCGGCGATGGCGTGCAGCGCCTCGCGGGTCAGGAACGCCTGATGGCCGGTGAACAGCACGTTGTGGCAGGCAGACAGGCGGCGGAACACGTCATCGGTGATCACTTCGTTGGACTTGTCGGAGAAGAAGAGATCCTCTTCCTCTTCGTAGACGTCCAGCCCCAGAGCACCGATACGGGAGGTTTTGAGCGCCTCGATGGCCGCGTTGGAATCGAGCAGGCCGCCACGACTGGTGTTGATGATCATCACCCCGTCCTTCATCTTGGCGAATGCCTCCTTGTTCAACAGGTGGTAGTTCTCTTTGAACAGCGGGCAGTGCAGGCTGATGATGTCGGATTGGCGGAACAGGGTATCGAGATCCACGTACTCGGCTCCCAGCTCGATGGCTGCCGGATTCTGGTAAGGATCGTTGACCAGCAGGCGAACCCCGAAGCCCTTGAGGATGCGCAGGGCGGCCAGACCGATCTTGCCGGTGCCGATGACGCCAACGGTCTTGCCATGCATGTTGAAGCCGACCAGCCCTTCCAGCGAGAAGTTGGCGTCACGGGTGCGCTGATAAGCCTTATGGATGCGGCGGTTGAGGCACATCATCATGCCGACAGCATGCTCGGCGGTCGCCTCGGGGGAGTAGGCGGGCACTCGCACCACTTTCAGCCCCAGCTCTTTGGCGGCGGCCAGATCCACGTTGTTGTAACCGGCGCAGCGCAGGGCGATCATCTGGGTACCGTTGGCAGCCAGTTCGGTCAATACCTCGCGGTCAGCATCGTCATTGACGAACAGACACACCACCGGGAAGCCGTGAGCCAGTCGGGCCGTTTTGGCCTCCAGCCGCACATCGAAAAACTCCAGGTCGAAGCCGTACTGGCTGTTGGCTTGGTTGAAATGCTCTTTGTCATAGCTCTTGGTACTGAATACGGCGACTTTCATGGTATGTGCTCCGCAGCGTGTGTGTCGTCAAATTACAACAAAATGGGTCAGCTATCACCGGACAAACCGGCTGGTTATTGTCCCCACGGCATAATGGGAACGGCGCTGACTGCACTTTTGTACGAACCATCCACCAGTTTGGTGCTGTAGGTCAGGTAAACCAGTGCATTGCGTTTCTTGTCGTAAAAACGCACCACTTTCTGCTCCTTGAACACCAGTGAAGTGCTGACATCGAACACCTCTTCTCCCGCCTTCAGCTTTTCGGGCAGGGTGATGGGGCCGATCTGGTGGCATGAGAGGGAGGCGTGGGAGGGATCTTCCGCCAGTCCCAGCCCGCCTTTTACACCACCGGTCTTGGGGCGCGCCAGATAGCAGGCGACGCCGTCGATGCGCGGGTCGTCGAACGCCTCCACCAGGATCTTGTGGTTGGGGCCAAACAGCTTGAAGGCGGTGCTCACTTCACCGACCGGGTCGGCCTTGTCGGCCAGCGCCGGGCCGGCAAACAGGGCCCCCAGCAGCAGGGGCAGGGCGCGGCGAAGGGCATTATGTCGCGTGTGGTTATGTGTCATGGTCTCTCCTGTTGGCCCGGCACTCCTCAATAGGGAATGCCCAGGCGACGATAGAGGCTGGCAAGCACCCAGGCGGGGCCTATCAGCAGAAATTGCAGGTCGGCGAGGAAGGAGGGGCGTTTGCCCTCGATCTTGTGGCCGACAAACTGGGCTATCCAGAGCAGCACGAACGCCGCCACCGAGGGCCACAGCAGCGGCCCCTGCCATTGGTGGCAGAAGGCCAGCCCGAGCGCGGTCAGCACCGCCATCCCCGCGAACAGCGAAAACGACAACTGCAGGTAGAATGCCAGCACCGGAATGGCCGCCACTGCCGCCCAATTGAGGGGCTCTGGCAAGGGCCCATGTGGCAGACACCAGAGCAGCGCCAGCGAGCAGAGATAGATGCCCGGCACCGCCAGCTTGTGGATGGCGACGTTTATCGGATGGCGATGGCTCTGGCCATACTCCGCAAACCACTCCTGGATTCCCTTCATGGCACCTCCCTGGCGCACTGTGTTCTCGCTGCCCGCCCCTCATGGTCAGGCGCTCGGGATGATTATCCCTGCGGTGGATACTCCCAATATTGGGCCGGAATGGATTTTAGCAACGGGGTCATATCCGGATTGGGCAGGGCGATGGTGACCCGCTGATCGAGGTTGGCGCTGGCGAGCGCTTCGCGGATCTTGGGGTTGTCATTGAAGAACTTCATAAAGCTGCCATCGGCATAGGCCCGCTCCAGCCCGGTCTGAATCGCCTTGGCCAGCTTGGGGTATTCGGGGCTGACGAAGAAGAACTGGGCGAAGGGGTAGCGGATCAGCAGATGCTGCTCGATGGCGAGGTTGGGATACTGCGCCACCAGCTCGCTGCGCTCGGCGAAGATCTCCACCAGGGCGCGCGGGAAGAAGTCGATCTTGTCGCCGTCGTTGATAAGGCGAAACAGGCTGCTGTATCGGCCGGAGAAGGTCGGGATGCCCGCATTTTCCAGAATTTTGTTATCGGCCCAACCGACCCCTTGCGCCGCCTTCAGCTGTTTGAGGTCGGCCAGGGTATTGATCTGGTTGAACTTCTCTTGAGCGTCCGCGTGGATGAACGACAACCGCAATCCTTCCAGCCCGCGAAACAGCGGAATGGGGACGGCAATCAGGGAGGATTTGAGTGCGCTGGAGGTGCCCATCCAGAAGACGTTGATGGTCTTGCCCTTGCTCAGCTGCTGCTGGAGGGTGAACTGGTTGAGGTCGAGTTCGACAGGCTGGATGCGAAAGGGTTGCCCGGAGCGGGTCAGGGCCAGTTCCAGCAGCTTGTACTGGTACTCTTGGTCAAGATTGTTGACGGGACGGCTGGGGACCTTGACCGTCAGAACCTGTGCTTGTGCCAGCAGTGGCAGGCACAAACACAGCTTGATGAGCCATTTCACTCTCTGTTCTCCTGTAGATTCCGGAAGGTGTCCGGAGTCTAACAGAACTTGTCACCATCTTGCTGCGAGGCGTTGTGCAAGGTTTGAGCGCGGGGCCCTGCCTTGCTGGCGTCTGTTGCACCAGAATGGTGACGGTTCTTCGAAGAATCAGGCGACGCGACGGAACACGTGGGTATCGTTAAATTCCTTGGTGCTCTGGCATTCGACGCAGAAACGGGATTCCGGACGGGCATGCAGCCGCTTGAGGGAGATCTCGTCACCGCAAGATTCGCAGTAACCAAAATCCCCTTCGCTGATGCGCTTCAATGCGCCCCGCAGCTTGCGCAGGTGCAGCTTGTCGTGCTCGATGCGGTTCAGCTCCAGACGGCGGGCTTCCTCGATACTGGCACGGTCAATTTCATCAGCCATCTCGTTGGTGTCGGTGGCGATGGCCTGGCTGGCCTGGGAGTTCAGGCGCTCTTCGAGCTCGACGATCTGTCGCTCGATCTGCCCCTTGTAAAAGGCCAGTTGGTCTTCAGTCATGAAATCACACATACGATTAACTACCAGTCAGTTTACTAACCCAATTATCCCTGTTTATGGGGGCTGTCTGCCTACAGACCAAGCCCTTGTATCCCGATTTGCACCTGTTTCATGCAAGAGAGTGCAAATCAGGGCGGGCCTTGTACCAAAAAAATGCAGCCAAGCAAAGCAAATAGGATAAGGATTGTGCGCCCTTGCAAAAAAATGGTCCGTTCCTGCGGGGGATTGGTCGGGATCTGGCGCCTGCTTCACCCTCTGTTGGCATCGCCTTTGCAACGATGAGAGGGGGGGGCTTCGTACGGATTTGAGTGTTTAGTATTTGGTGCCGCCTTGGTCATTATATGCGCCGTTATTTATAGTTTTTTAAACACGCCCGCTTGACATTGCCCTTGATGGCGGGCTTTTATGGTGATGTTGATTACAATTTTATAACAAGGGTGTTCCATATATTAGACACCCTTGCCAATGGCAACCGTAAAATCGGGGTTTAACATGGACAGTATCAAAGGCTGGATGGAGAGCAATCGCATCACGGAGGTGGAGTGCCTGTTCCCGGATTTCACCGGCAACGCCCGGGGCAAGATCATCCCAGCCAACAAGTTTTTGCGCGAAGGGGGCATGCGTCTGCCCGAGGTGATTTTCACCCAGACGGTGACCGGCGAATATCCGGATGACGACAGCATGATCGACCCGCTGGAGCGGGACATGCAGCTCTATCCCGACCCCAACACCATCCGTTTTGTCCCCTGGGCGCTGGAGCCCACTGCACAGGTGATCCACGACTGTTTCGACGTCAACGGCAAGCTGATCGACATCGCGCCGCGCTCCGTGCTGCGTCGGGTTCTGTCATTTTACGAGAAGCAGGGCTGGAAGCCGGTGGTGGCGCCCGAGCTGGAATTCTATCTGGTCACCCGCAACGAAGACCCCGACTATCCGCTGGTGCCGCCGGTCGGTCGTAACGGCCGCCCTGAGACCGCCCGCCAGTCGTTCAGTATCGATGCGGTCAACGAGTTCGACCCCATTTTTGAAGACATGTATGACTACTGCGAGGCGCAGGAGCTGGAGGTGGACACCCTGATCCACGAGTCGGGCGCCGCCCAGATGGAGATCAACTTCCTGCATGGTGATGCCATCGATCTGGCGGATCAGGTGTTCCTGTTCAAGCGCACCATGCGTGAGGCTGCACACCGCCACGGCATCTATGCCACTTTCATGGCCAAGCCGATGAGCGACGAACCGGGGTCGGCCATGCACATCCACCAGAGTCTGGAAGATGCGAACGGCCACAACCTGTTCGGTACCCTGAACGGCGGCAACAGCGAACAGTTCATGCACTTTATCGCCGGTCTACAGAAATACACCCCGGCGGTGACGGCCCTGCTGGCCCCGAATGTCAACTCATACCGTCGTCTCGCGTTTGGTGATAGCGCGCCGCGCAACGTCCAGTGGGGTGTCGAGAACCGCACTTGTGGCCTGCGGGTGCCCTTCTCCGACCCGAGCGCACGGCGGGTGGAGAACCGCTTCGCCGGTGCCGATGCCAACCCCTATCTGGCGCTGGCCGCCACTCTGGCTTGTGGCTATCTTGGCATGATGGAGAAGCTGGAGCCGCTGCCGGAGATGAAGTCGAGCGCCTATGACCTGCCCTACAGCCTGCCCCGCTCGCTGGAGGAGGCACTCAGCCATCTCGAACAGTGCGAACCCATCAAGGATATGTTGGGGGAGCGCTTCACCCGCGCCTTCGTCGCGGTCAAACGCAAAGAGTACGAGACCTACTTCGGGGTGATCAGTCGCTGGGAGCGGGAGTTCCTGCTGCTGAACGTCTGATCCCCCTGTAACGGGGAGGCCGGAGTCGGCCTCCCCGATCCCTTTATCGAAGAGACCTGAACGCGAGTCAGGTGGCGGCAGCCACCTGTGAGTGGTTGTGGCTGCAAGCATGCAAGCCCGCCTGACTGTTTGATGACTGAATCTTGCTAAATCGAAGGAACCGAGGAGCAACAAATGCAGCAGACAACCCGTGAGTGGCAACAGCTGGATGCCAGCCACCACCTGCACCCCTTTACCGACTTTCAGGCCCTGAACAAGAAGGGTTCGCGCATCATTACCAAAGCCAGCGGCGTCTATCTGGAAGATTCCGAGGGCAAACGCATTCTCGACGGCATGGCGGGCCTGTGGTGCGTCAATATGGGCTATGGCCGCCAGGAGCTGGTGGATGCCGCCACCCGTCAGATGCAGCAGTTGCCCTACTACAACCTCTTCTTCCAGACTGCTCACCCGCCGGTGATCGAGCTGGCGACCCTGCTGGCCGAGGTGACACCCGCCCATCTCAACCACGTCTTCTTCACCGGCTCCGGCTCCGAGTGCAACGATACCGTGCTGCGGATGGTGCGCCACTACTGGGCCAGCAAGGGTCAGCCTGACAAACAGGTGATCATCAGTCGCCATAACGCCTATCACGGCTCCACCGTGGCGGGGGCGAGTCTGGGTGGCATGAAGGGGATGCATGCCCAGGGCGGACTGCCCATTCCCGGCATAGTGCACATCGATCAGCCCTACCACTTCGGTGAGGGGCAGGGGATGAGTGCCCACGAGTTCGGGCTGGAGCGGGCCCGTCAGCTGGAGCAGAAGATTCTGGAGCTGGGGGTGGACAAGGTGGCTGCCTTTATCGGCGAGCCGATCCAGGGGGCGGGCGGCGTTATCATTCCGCCTGACAGCTACTGGCCGGAGATCCAGCGTATCTGCGATCACTACGGCATCCTACTGATCGCCGACGAGGTGATCTGCGGCTTTGGCCGTACCGGCCACTGGTTTGCAAGCGAAGGGTTTGGCATCAAGCCGGACCTGATGTGTCTGGCCAAGGGGATCACCTCCGGTTATCTGCCGCTCGGCGCAGTGATGGTCAGTGACCGGGTTGCCAAGGGGCTGGTGGAGGAGGGGGGCGAGTTCAACCACGGCTTCACCTACTCGGGCCATCCGGTCTCTTGCGCCGTGGCGGTGGCCAACATCCAGCTTATGCAGAAAGAGAGCATAGTTAAGCGAGTGCATGATACTATCGGCCCCTATTTGCAGCGCCGCTGGGCGGAGCTGGCCGATCATCCGCTGGTGGGAGAAACCCGAGGCAAAGGATTGGTCGCCGCGCTGGAAATCGTTGAGGACAAGCAGACCAACCGGCGTTTCCCGGCTCAGGCAAATGCGGGGATGACTTGCCGGGAGTTCTGCTTTAACAATGGCTTGGTGATGAGGGCGGTAGGCGATACCATGATCATATCGCCCCCCTTGGTCATCACCGAGGAACAGGTTGATGAATTGGTCGATCTGGCCAGGCGCAGTCTGGATCTGACAGCCGCAAAGCTGAAGGGTTGAGGCGGGTCGGGCAGGTTGGCATGCGCATACAATTTGCTTAGGAGACAAGGATGATGTCTTTCAAAACAGGAGTGATCGCTGCCTCTGTGGCTTTGGTCATGGCAAGTGCCGGAGCAATGGCTGAAGAGAAGGTGCTGCACGTCTACAACTGGAGCGACTACATAGCGCCGGATACCCTGGATAACTTCCAGAAGGAGACGGGGATCAAGGTGGTCTATGACGTGTTCGACAGTAACGAGGTACTGGAAGCCAAGTTGCTGGCGGGTAGTTCGGGCTACGACATCGTGGTGCCATCCAACCCCTTCCTAGCCAAGCAGATCAAGGCGGGCGTGTTCCAGAAACTGGACAAGTCCAAGCTCTCCAACTGGCAAAACATGGATGTCGACCTGCTCAAGGCGCTCGAGCCGAGCGATCCGGGCAACCAGTACTCCATCCCCTATCTGTGGGGCACCATCGGCTATGCCTACAACGCCGAGAAGGTGAAAGCCGTGCTGGGGGCCGATGCCCCGGTCAACTCCTGGGATCTGGTGTTCAAGCCGGAGAACATGGCCAAGTTGAAAGAGTGTGGCGTCTCCTTCCTCGATTCACCGACCGAAATGCTGCCGGCTGCCCTGCAATATCTGGGCTTCAAACCGGATAGCCAGAAACCGGCCGAGCTGAAGAAGGCTGAGGAGCTGTTCCTCTCCATCCGTCCCTATACCGCCTATTTCCACTCCTCCAAGTACATCTCGGATCTGGCCAACGGCAACCTCTGCGTCGCGGTCGGTTACTCCGGTGACTTGCAGCAGTCCAAGGCGCGGGCAGCCGAGGCCAAGAATGGCGTCGGGCTCACCTACACCATTCCGAAAGAGGGGGCAGGCAGCTTCTTTGACATGATCGCCATTCCGGCGGATGCCAAGAACGTCGAGGCGGCCCACACCTTCATCAACTACCTGATGAAGCCCGAGGTGATCGCCAATATCACCAACGTGGTGCAGTTCCCGAACGGAAACAAGGCGGCGACCCCGCTGGTGGATGAGGCGATCCGCACCGATCCGGGTATCTACCCTGATGCGGCGACCCTGCAGAAGATCTACACCTTCCCGGATCTGCCGGCCAAGGTGCAGCGTCTGATGACTCGCAGCTGGACCAAGATCAAGTCCGGCAAGTAAGTAACGAATGCCCCTCCCGGTCCGCAGTTCGGCTGGGAGGGTAGTGATGCCATCCATCCGGATGGGCCGCGCGACAGGAAGCGCAGACGGTCAACCACTGAACAGGAGAACTGACACCGTGAATACAACCAGATTGCTAACCATAGCCCTGACCATGGGATTGGCGAATGTGGCCCAGGCTGCCCCTGTGCTGCACTTTTACAACTGGTCTGACTATATCGGCGAGACCACCCTCAGCGATTTCCAGCAGGCGACCGGGATCAAGACCGTCTATGACGTGTTTGACTCCAACGAAACCCTGGAAGGGAAGCTGTTGACCGGACGGACCGGTTACGATCTGGTGGTGCCCTCCAATAATTTCCTGGCCAAGCAGATCAAGGCGGGGGCCTTCCAGAAGCTGGACAAGAGCCTGCTGCCCAATCTGGCCAACCTGGATCCCGTGCTGCTCAAGCAGCTCGACAAGGTGGATCCGGGTCATCAATACGCGGTGCCCTATCTGTGGGGGACCAATGGCATCGGCTACAACGTCGACAAAATCAAGGCGGTGCTGGGGGTCGACAAGATTGACTCCTGGGCCACCATCTTCGAACCGGAAAACATGGCGAAACTCTCTCGCTGCGGCGTCGCCTTCCTCGACTCAGCCGACGAGATGATCCCTGCTGCCCTCAACTACCTCGGACTCGATCCCAACAGTCATGCGACGGGGGATATCAAGCAGGCCGAGGCGCTGCTGCTCAAGGTGCGGCCCTATGTGGCCTACTTCCACTCCTCCAAATACATCGGCGATCTCGCCAATGGCGACATCTGCGTGGCGGCCGGTTTTTCCGGCGACATCCTGCAAGCCGCTGCCCGCGCCGATGAAGCTGGCAAGGGAGTGAAAATTGCCTACAGCATTCCGAAAGAGGGGGGCAATCTCTGGTTCGACATGATGGCGATCCCGTCCGATGCCACCAATGTCAAAGAGGCGCACGCTCTCATCAACTACGTCCTGCAGCCCGAAGTGATCGCCAAGGTCAGCGACTATGTGGGCTACGCGAATCCCAACTCAAGGGCGGGCGAGTTTATGGATGAGGCGGTGCGCAACAACGAGGAGGTTTATCCCCCTCAAGCCGTGCTGGAGCGACTCTATGTGCAGGAAGCACATCCCCGCTCGGTGCAGCGTCTAATCACCCGGAGTTGGACCAAGATCAAGTCCGGTACCTAACCTTGGTGCCCGTTCGGGGGCGCCAAATCGCTTTTATGGATCGGCCGCAAGGCCGGTATCACGTTGGGGAGTTTGGTAATGGCGATAGCCTCCAGTGCCTACAAGAAAGCCCTCGAGGGCAGTCAGCAGCGCAAAGAAGTGCTGGTGAAAATTGATCGGGTAAGCAAGCAGTTCGACGAAACGCTGGCGGTCGATAACGTATCTCTCAATATTCACAAGGGGGAGATTTTCGCCCTGCTCGGCGGATCCGGTTCCGGCAAATCGACCCTGCTGCGGATGCTGGCCGGTTTCGAGCGCCCGACCGAGGGGCGGCTGTTCCTCGACGGGGTCGACATCACCGACATGCCCCCCTATGAACGCCCCATCAACATGATGTTCCAGTCCTACGCCCTGTTCCCCCATATGACGGTGGCCCAGAACATCGCCTTTGGCCTCAAGCAGGATGGCCTGCCCAAGGCCGAGATCGATGCCCGGGTAGAAGAGATGCTCAAGCTGGTACAGATGACCCAGTATGCCCGTCGCAAGCCGCATCAGCTCTCCGGTGGCCAGCGCCAGCGGGTGGCGTTGGCTCGCTCGCTAGCCAAGCGTCCCAAGTTGCTGCTGCTGGATGAACCCATGGGGGCGCTCGACAAGAAGCTGCGTTCCAAGATGCAACTGGAGCTGGTTGAGATCATCGAGCGGGTCGGGGTTACCTGCGTCATGGTGACCCACGATCAGGAAGAGGCCATGACTATGGCGGAGCGGATCGCCATCATGCACCTCGGCTGCATCGAGCAGATCGGCAGCCCGATGGATATCTACGAGACTCCGGCCAGTCGGCTGGTGTGCGAGTTCATCGGCAACGTCAACCTGTTTGACGGCCTGCTGGTGGAGGATGAGCAGGACCACGCCACCATCGCCTGCGCCGATCTGGAGCAGCCCATCTATGTGGGCCACGGCATCAGCTCCCGCGCCGAAAACAAGAAGGTGACCTACGCCCTGCGGCCGGAAAAACTGCTGATGAGTCTGCAAAAGCCGGAGGAGATCGAGCACCCGGACTTCAACTGGACCAAGGGTGAGGTCTATGACATCGCTTATCTGGGCGGTCACTCGGTTTATCACATCCAGCTGCCCTCGGGCAAAATCGTTCAGGCTTTCATCGCCAATGCCGAACGCCACGGCAAGCGGCCAACCTGGGATGACCAGGTGTTCCTCTACTGGGAAGATGACAGCGGCGTGGTGCTGCAATCATGAAGTTCTTGCAACGACTGAAGCGGGTCGGGGGGCGCCGGCTGGTGATCGGCATCCCCTTCTTCTGGCTGTTCCTCTTCTTCCTGCTGCCCTTCGTCATCGTGGTGAAGATCAGTTTTGCGGAAGCGGATGTGGCGATCCCGCCCTACACAGACGTGGTGAGCTGGGCCGACAATCAGCTCACCATCCTGCTCAATATGGGCAACTACCTGCTGCTGCAGGAGGATGAGCTCTATATCGCGGCCTATCTGGGCTCCCTCAAGATGGCCTTCGTCAGCACTTTGCTCTGCCTGCTGATTGGCTATCCGATGGCCTACTCCATCGCCCGGGCCAACAAGGAGACCCAGACCGTTCTGCTGCTGCTGATCATGATGCCGACCTGGACCGCCATTCTGATCCGGGTCTATGCGTGGATGGGGATCCTCAGCAACAACGGCCTGCTCAACAGCGTCTTGCTGGGGATCGGGGTGATCGACGAGCCGCTGCAGATCCTCAACACCAACCTGGCGGTCTATATCGGCATTGTTTACTCTTACCTGCCCTTCATGGTGCTGCCGCTCTACGCCAATCTGGTCAAACATGACCAGAGCCTGCTGGAGGCGGCTTCCGACCTGGGGGCCCGCAACCTGACCCGTTTCTGGCAGATCACGGTGCCGCTCTCCAAAAACGGCATTATCGCCGGCTGCATGCTGGTGTTCATTCCGGTGGTGGGGGAGTTCGTTATTCCGGAAATGCTGGGCGGCCCGGAGACCCTGATGATCGGCAAGGTGCTGTGGCAGGAGTTCTTCAACAACCGCGACTGGCCGGTTGCCTCTGCACTGGCGGTGGTGATGCTGGCGGTGCTGATCATTCCGATCATCCTCTTCAACCGTAACCAGGCCAAAGAGCTGGAGGGCAAGGCATGATGAAGCGTTTCGGTTTTGCCAAACTGATGCTCTGGCTGGGGCTGCTGTTTATCTACCTGCCCATGATCATCATGGTGATCTACTCCTTCAACGCCTCCAAGCTGGTGACGGTGTGGGGTGGCTGGTCGCTCAAGTGGTACTTCGGCCTGCTCGACAACAAGCAGCTGATCGGGTCTGTGTTCCGCTCGCTGGAGATTGCCTTCTACACCGCGATCGCCGCGGTGGCGCTGGGGACGGTGGCAGCCTTCGTGCTGACTCGAATTCCCCACTTCCGTGGTCGCACTCTGTTCGGTGGCATGGTGACGGCGCCGCTGGTGATGCCCGAGGTGATCACCGGTCTGTCGCTGCTGCTGCTATTCGTGGCGATGGCCCAGCTGGTGGGCTGGCCCGCCGAACGGGGCATGCTGACCATCTGGATCGCCCACACCACCTTCTGTACCGCCTACGTGGCGATCGTGGTGTCGGCGCGGTTGCGGGAGCTGGATCTCTCCATCGAGGAGGCGGCCATGGATCTTGGCGCCAAGCCGTGGAAGGTGTTCTTCCTGATCACCATCCCGATGATCGCCCCCTCGCTGGCCGCAGGCGGCATGATGTCGTTCGCCCTGTCGCTGGATGATCTGGTGTTGGCGAGCTTCGTCTCCGGCCCGGGCTCCACTACCTTGCCGATGGAGGTCTTCTCGGCGGTACGGCTCGGGGTGAAACCCGAGATCAACGCGGTAGCCAGCCTGATCCTGCTGTCGGTATCGCTCTTTACCTTCGGCAGCTGGTATCTGATGGCCAAGGCGGAGAAGCGCCGTCGCGCCGAGATCGCCATGACCACCCAGATGCAGGCCGTGGTCTGACGGCATGATAAGATCCGCCTACTCTCGTCAACCTGGAGGATGAGTATGCGGATCTCCCTTTTTAGCGGTCGTGGCACCGAGCTGGTGCCGGGCCTCACCAGTGCCATTCACAAGCAACCGATCTCTGCACCAGTTCGCTGTACCTTTGCCGGTCTGGAAGAGGATGAACAGTGTGACCAGCGCCACCACGGTGGCCCGGATCGGGCGCTCCACTACTATCCTGCTGACCACTATCTCTGGTGGCAGACCTGGCAAACCGCGCTGGGCTTGCCTGCGCCACGTACCCCCTGGCAACCTGCCGCCTTTGGCGAGAATATCTCCGGCCTTGGGCTGACCGAGGCACAGGCATGCATTGGCGATGTCTATCGACTCGGCGAGGCGCTGATCCAGATAAGTCAGCCAAGATCCCCCTGCTTCAAGCTCAACCAGCGCTTTGGCTATGGCCAGATGTCCCAGGTGATGCAGCTAAATGGCCGTTGTGGCTGGCTGCTGCGGGTGCTGGAGGAGGGCATGATCGCGCCTGACACAGCCATGGAGCTGGTAGACAGACCCTATCCCGAACTGACGGTGAAGCGCACGGCGGACATTCTGTTCAATCAGGTGCGCAATGAAGCGGATCTGCTGATGCTGCTGGAGAATCCTGCTCTCTCCCCCAACTGGCGTCAGCATGCAGCCGACTGGCTGGAGCATGGCACTGTGGCTGACTGGCAGCGCCGTCTGCTGGGGCCCGCATCCCTGCGCCTGGCCTGACGGCCGGTTGCCGGAATGTCACCAGCTGGCTGCAGCCCGGTAAACGGATGAAAAGAGTGCTGAATAGTTGAGCGAACAGCACTTTTTTTCCTGCCAAATGCAAAAAAGGCTTGTGTCAGGTCGGGGCTTTCGGTAAATTCCCGTCCCGCAGACATCGGTGTGTAGCGCAGCTTGGTAGCGCACTTCGTTCGGGACGAAGGGGTCGGAGGTTCGAATCCTCTCACACCGACCAAATTTGAAAAGGCCGCTCAATAGAGCGGCCTTTTTGCATTTATCCTTCCTGTTTTCCCGATTTTCTTTAGCTGCTGACCTGTTACCTGGCCAAGTGACCTGATCTGCTGTATGCAGGGGCGAAGCAAGACCACAGATATTAAAAGGGCCACCGCTCGGTGGCCCATCGGTGGAGTCTGATCCTGACTCCGGCACTCTAGATTGTGGCAATCTCGTTATGGGTCTTGTCTATGGTGCCCTCCTTGCGCGCCAGGCGCTTACTCAGATATGCCAGTGCTGATGCCGCAAAGCCTTGAAACTGTGTTGAGGCAGCAAGGCCGCGTGCTTGGGGTACTCACTAATGAAATGTTCTATTCCCTCCATCAGTTGTGCACGTAATGAAATCACGGGCTCATGCCAAGCTTGCAGGCATAAATGGCCGGGGATCAACTGCTCCTGATAATCTTCCAGCAGCTGCTCTGGCCAGGGTTCAATACCGGAATTGCGTTGCAGCAAATAGTGGGCGGCGGGTTCACGGGCATAAATGAACTGAATTTGGGCCAGATCGCGTTGGCATAGCGTTTGACTGTTGATGTGACAGGTCAAATATTTTCCCGTTTTCAGATCCAGAAAGTGACCGCGTTGCCGACAGGGAACGATGCGATACCAAGGCAGGGGTGAGGAGAGAGAATACCCCTCAAGCTCCTGTTCCAACCAGTGGCGACACTCGGGTGTCTGCACCTCGTCGAGCATGGACTCGAGCTGTGTCAACAAGGCTCTGGATGGTTTGATGGCCAGTTTCGCACTCATCGCCTGCAATCCTCCCTCTGCACACAATCCCGACTATCAGTATGGACCTTGTTCGGCCAGGGGGGGTAAGGAATCTAATGATTAAAAGTGGATTAGCCGCGTGGTTTTTATGCACTAACTTGGTTCAACCCACCAGATAGGTGCCGGTTCCAAAGGCGATGTGGGTGCCCTCTTCGTTGTGCAGCTCCATCCGGGCGACGGCCACCTTGCTGCCAGCCCGGATGATGTGGGCGGTGGCGATAAACTCGTTGCCGCGTCCCGGGCGTAGGTAATCCACCCGCAGATCTATGGTGCCGAGGCGAGCGAAGCGCTCCTTGAGATAGCTGGGGGAGAACTCCTCCAGCTCGTCGATGCAGGAGGCGGCGACGATCATGCCGCCCGCCACATCCAGCAGCGTGGCGGTGACGCCGCCGTGCAGGATGTTGTGGAAAGGGTTGCCGATCAGCTTGTCGTCCATCTTGATGCGCAGTTCCACCTTGTCGAAGTCGTAGTGGGTCACCTGCATGCCGATCAGCTTGTTGAACGGCATCTTCTCGGCAAACAGGTTGGCAATGCCACTGAGCGCCATCTTCTTGAGCATCTGTTTCATTCTCTGATCCCAATCCTTGTCATCAAAGCCGAGTAAAAACTCCAGCCAGTCTGCAACAGTTCCTTAACAGTCGCAATGGCAGGTTTATTGTGGGCGGCGGCTGCTTTAGAATGGCGACCCCAAAGGAGAGCCCATGACCGCGATTGCCGAAACCCTGCCAGATCCTCAGCCAGAGAGTCCGCTTGCCCTGCTGCAGGCGGTCTTCGGCTATCAGCAGTTTCGGCCGGGTCAGCTCGAAATCATCGAGCAGATCGTCGCGGGGCGCGATGCGCTGGTGCTCAAGCCCACTGGCGGCGGCAAGTCGCTCTGCTATCAGATCCCGGCACTGCTGCGGCCCGGGCTCGGGGTGGTGGTTTCTCCCCTTATTTCGCTGATGAAGGATCAGGTCGACAGCCTGCGCGCCAACGGCGTAGCGGCGGCCTACATCAACTCGGCCCTCAGTAGGGAGGAGATGATCCAGAACTTCGCCGCCATGCGTCGCGGCGAGATCAAGCTGGTCTATGTCTCTCCCGAACGACTGTTGCAGCACGAGTTTATGGATCGGCTGGCCGAACTGCCGCTCGGGCTGTTCGCCATCGACGAGGCGCACTGCGTCTCCCAGTGGGGCCACGATTTCCGGCCTGAGTATGCGGCGCTGGGGCGGCTAAAACAGTGGTTCCCACAGGTGCCTGTGGTGGCGCTCACCGCCACCGCCGACGAGGCGACCCGCAGCGACATGCTGCACCGGTTGGAACTCAACGATCCCTTTATTCACACCGCCAGCTTTGATCGCCCCAATATCCGCTACAGCCTGGTGGAGAAGTTCAAGGCGGCCGAGCAGCTGCTGCGTTACGTGCAGAGCCAGAAGGGCAACTGCGGCATCGTCTACTGCTCCAGTCGCAACCGGGTGGAGGAGGTGGCCGAGCGGTTATCCCGCCACGGCTGCAAGGCTGCGCCCTATCATGCGGGGCTGCCGCTCGAGCAGCGCCAGCAGACCCAGGATGCCTTCCTCAAGGACGACATCGAGATAGTGGTGGCGACGGTGGCGTTCGGTATGGGCATCGACAAACCCAATGTGCGCTTCGTGGTGCACTACGACATCCCGAAGAACATCGAATCCTATTATCAGGAGACCGGTCGTGCCGGGCGCGATGGCACTCCCGCCGAGGCGCTGCTGCTCTACGATCCCGCCGACATCGGTCGGGTGCGCCGTCTGCTCGACAACATCGAGAATCCCCAGCAGTTGCAGGTGGAGCAGTACAAGCTCAACGTGATGGCGGCGTTTGCCGAGGCGCAAACCTGCCGTCGTCAGGTGCTGCTCAACTACTTCGGCGAGTACAACGACAAGCCGTGCGGCAACTGCGATATCTGCCTCGATCCGCCCAAAAGTTATGACGGCACCGAAGATGCCCAGAAGGCGCTCTCCTGCGTCTGGCGGGTGGGGCAGAATTTCGGGGTAGGTTATGTGGTGGAGGTGCTGCGCGGTTCCCTCAACCAGCGCATCAAGGATCATGGCCACGACAAGCTGTCGACCTACGGCATCGGCAAGGATCAGAGCCACGAATACTGGATGAGCGTGATCCGCCAGCTGATCCACAAGGGGCTGCTGACCCAGAACATCACTCGCAATCTGGTGTTGCAGCTGACCGAAGCGGCCCGCCCTGTGCTGCGTGGTGATGTGAAGCTGGAGCTGGCGGTGCCCCGCCTGCAGCCTATCTCCAGCCGCAAGGAGAAGCGCAACGGCCTGCTCGATAACGCCAACTACGACAAACGGTTGTTCAAGGAGCTGCGCGGCCTGCGCAAGCAGATTGCCGAGGACGAAGAGGTGCCGCCCTACGTGGTGTTCAACGATGCGACCCTGGTTGAGATGGCTCAACTGATGCCGATGACCGAAGACGAGATGCTGGCCATCAACGGCGTCGGTCATCGCAAGCTGGAGCGCTTCGGCGAAGCCTTTATGGACCTGATCATCGACTACTGCCGTCGTTAGGGTCGATTAGGCAGCTTAATCGACCACAGTAAGCGCGACTCGGAAGAACCTAGTATCTGACGCGAGGTTATTTCAAGCTGGCGTAGAAGGCGGCCAGATTGTCGATATCCGCATCGGTCAGCGGCGCCATGAAGGGGTCCATCAAGGGCTCTTTGCGGGTGCCATCCTTGAACGCTTTCAACTGTTTCACCAGATAGGCGGCATTCTGACCCGCCAGATGGGGATAGTTGGGGATCATCGCCTTGCCTTCCACGCCGTGACAGGCAGCACAGACCGCCGCCTTGGCTTTGCCGGCTTCGATATCGGCAGCCTTGGCCTGATGACCCCACGCCAGTGCCAGCAAGGGCAGGGCATATACCCATTTTTGCATCTTCTTCTCCTTGAATTGAAAAATGATGGTCGCCAGTTAGCGCAAGCATGGCTGACGGCAGTATAAAGAGTGACACGAGCATACGCAGGGACGAATGGCACAACCATGAAGTTGATCAACACTTTTGCGACCGAGTTGCCCTGGGCCTGTGAACCCGTGGCCCCCCAGCCGCTGCAGCAACCCCGGTTGCTTCATCTCAACCGGGCTTTGCTGGATGAGTTGGGGCTGGGAGGCGTCAGCGAGGCTGACTGGATCGCCTGTTGTGGCGAGGGAAAAGTGCTGCTAGGCATGCAGCCGGTAGCGCAGGTCTATGCGGGCCATCAGTTCGGGGGTTATAGCCCCCGGCTTGGAGATGGTCGCGCGCTGCTGCTGGGTGAGCAGCTGGCGCCGGATGGTCAGCGCTGGGATCTGCACCTGAAGGGGGCAGGAAAGACGCCGTTTTCCCGCTTTGGCGACGGCCGCGCTGTATTGCGTTCGAGCATTCGCGAATATCTAGCCTCCGAAGCGCTCCATGCCCTCGGCATACCGACCACCCGGGCGCTGGTGCTGGTGGGCAGCCAGGAGCCCGTTTATCGCGAGCAGGTTGAGACCGGGGCGACCGTGCTGCGTACCGCCCCCAGCCATCTGCGCTTCGGTCATATCGAGTATTTCGCCTGGAGCGGGCAGGGGGAGAAGATCCCGCCACTCATCGACTATCTGCTGCGCCACCACTTCCCCGAACAGGAGAGTGGTGCCGAACTGTTTGCTGAGGTTGTGCGCCGCACCGCGCGGTTGATTGCCAAATGGCAGGCGGCGGGCTTCTGTCACGGGGTAATGAATACCGACAACATGTCGCTGCTCGGCTTGACG
This sequence comes from Aeromonas sp. s8, assembly GCF_040907785.1. Lineage (NCBI taxonomy): Bacteria > Pseudomonadati > Pseudomonadota > Gammaproteobacteria > Aeromonadales > Aeromonadaceae > Aeromonas > Aeromonas sp. s8. Next base: position 22,994 of record NZ_JBFOCL010000042.1, on the reverse strand, counting down.
CTGGATTACGGGCCATACGGCTTTATCGATGCCTACGTGCCGGACTTTGTCTGTAACCACTCGGATCCGGCGGGCCGTTACGCGCTGGATCAGCAGCCCGCGGTCGGTTACTGGAATCTGCAAAAAATGGCGCAGGCGCTGGCTGGCCATGTAGACGGTGATGCGCTGGCTGCAGCGTTGGCCCAGTATGAGCAGCAGCTGATGCTGCACTACTCCGAGCTGATGCGGGCCAAACTCGGGCTGGCGGTGTGGGAGGAGGATGACCCAGCGCTGTTCCGCGAGCTGTTCCGGTTGCTGGCGGCTAACAAAGTGGATTACCACCTGTTCCTGCGCCGTCTCGGTGAGGTGACGCAAGAGGGGGCGTGGCCTGCGTCTCTGCTGGCCCTGTTGCCTGAACCACGGGGTTGGCAGGCGTGGCTGGAGCGCTATCGGGCGCGGCTAATGCGCGAAGGCAGCGAGGATGCCGTGCGTAAGGTGCAGATGGATGCCATCAATCCCAAGTATGTACTGCGTAATGCGCTGGCCCAGCAGGTGATTGACGCCGCCGACGCAGGGGATATGCGGCCTTTCGAGCGGCTGTTCGCCGCCTTGCAGCGCCCCTATGATGAACAACCCGAATATGAGGATCTCGCCACCCCGACTCCGGCATGGTATTGCGGTGGTGAGCTCTCCTGCAGTAGCTGAGAGACAGGGAATGAGTTGGCAAATCAAACAGGCAGATAGCGAAGCTGGCGTGGTGACGCTGGATTGTCCGGCACTCGACTGGGACACGTTCCCGCTGTTGGCGCAGGCCTTGCTGCGAGAGTGGGAGCTACAGCCGCTCGAGCAGGATGCGGGGGCCGACCGCCATAGCTGGTTGCTGGAGTTTGAAGAGAGCCAGTTTCGGCTGGAGTATGAACACTACAGCGGCTGCTGGCTGGAGGCGGTGCGCCCGGTGGATCGGGAGGCACTGCTCTGGCTCGCCAGACAGCACAAGGCGTGACTATCGCCCACAAGGCCTGTTCTGCCGCTGGCCAACCTGGACAAGCGTAATCGCATAAAGATTGAACTATCGGTTTGGGGGCGTATAATCTCGCCCCTCGATTATCGCCAATGGTGGCGATATGGGTTCCCTAACCCCATTAACCAAAAAGGTCACAAGATGAATCTGACCCCTGCGCAGTACCAAACGGCGCTCGTTCGCCTGTCGTTGTTCCACATCCTGATCATTGCCAGCAGCAACTATCTGGTGCAGCTGCCGATCACCGTGTTTGGCTTCCACACCACCTGGGGTGCGTTCAGCTTCCCGTTTATCTTCCTCGCCACTGACCTGACGGTGCGGATCTTCGGTGCCGGTCTGGCGCGCAAGATTATCCAGACCGTGATGCTGCCAGCACTGGCGGTCTCCTATGCGCTCTCCGTACTCTTCTTTGAAGGGAGTTTCCAGGGTGTTGGTCATCTGGCCGAGTTCAACCTGTTCGTAGCGCGTATCGCGCTGGCCAGCTTTATGGCCTATCTGGTAGGGCAGTTCATGGATGTGGTGGTGTTCAACCGGCTGCGTCTGCTCAAGCAGTGGTGGATTGCACCTGCGGCCTCCACCCTGTTCGGTAATATGGTCGATACCATCGCTTTCTTCAGTGTGGCCTTCTGGCGCACCACAGATCCTTTCATGGCAGAGCACTGGGTCGAGATCGCAACCGTCGATTACGTATTCAAGTTGCTGATAAGCCTTGGTTTGTTCGTACCGCTCTATGGTGTCTTGCTGCGCTACCTCAGCCGCAAGCTGGTGGGCGAGGCCGGATTATCCAGCCTGCAAACAGCCACCCGGCAAGCCTGACCAGATTGACCACCCTTCGCGGTGGTCAATTTTTTGCACTTTCTGCAAATAGCGCTTGCCTAGTTAAATGAGAATGATTATTGTTAACTTGTTTTCCGGGAAAGACTTCATTCGTTCCAACGTGATGGACTTCTTGTGAAGGCACGACATTGCTCACATTGCTTCCAGTTAAGGGCCAGTTTATCTGGCCCTCTTTTTTGTCATTTTTCAGCAAGTTGCAGGCATAAAAAACGGGAGCCAAGGCTCCCGTCGTCACGCTGTTTGTGGCTTACTCGATATCGAGTGCCTCGGGGGAGAGGATTACCCCTGTGGTATCGGCGTAGAGGTGGTCGTCAGGCAGGAAGGTCACGCCACCGAAGTTGACCGGCAGATCGGTCTCCCCTACATCCTTGCTGTCGGCACCGACCGGAATGGCTGCCAGTGCCTGAATACCGATATCCAGATCTTCCAGAATATCGACTTCGCGGACGCAGCCGTAGCAGACAATCCCTTCCCAATCGTTCTCGGCCGCCGTGGTGGCGATATCGCTGTCGATCAGAGCTCGGCGCATGGAGCCACCGCCATCGATCAGCAAGACGCGTCCCAGTCCGTTCTCTTTGACGAGTTCACGGATCAGGCCATTCGATTCGAAGCATTTGACGGTGGTGATGACGCCGCCGAAAGAGGCGCGGCCGCCGAAGGAGCAGAGCATGGGTTCAAGCACATCCACCATGTCCTGATAGATGTCGCACAGTTCAGAAGTATTGTATTCCATAGTGTCAAATCCACGGCTGGAAACAGGTGCAACCAGTATAAGGAGTGGGTGTGGCATTTCAATGAATATTCCTTGCACAGATCACCTGTCGCCGCTTTTCTGCATAAGCTCAATGCAGTTCACTGCCTGTTTGCGAGAGGTCCATCGTGCTTATCCGTCATAAGTTGATCCTGAATACCGTGCTGGTTGCCGTTGCCATGCTGGTACTGAGCGGCCTGTTTATCTACTCCAGCCAGGTGCACCGTCACCTGACCGAAGCCCAGCGTAATATCGACCAGCTGGAGATCGCCATGCTCAACCTGCGGCGGGCCGAGAAGGATTTTCTGATCCGCAAGGATATGACCTTCGTCGAGCGCTTCAATCAGGGGCTGTCTGACTTTCACCAGCACAACCGGGAGCTGGTGACCGATGACAATCTGGCGGCTGTCGAGGGGGAGCTGACCAGGCTGGATCAGCAGATCGGCGGCTATGGCAAAGCCTTCAACGATCTGGTTGCCCAGCAGCAGAAGATTGGTCTGGGGCCGGAGGAGGGGCTCTATGGCAAGCTGCGGGCGGCGGTGCATGAGGTGGAGAATGGGCTCAAGCAGCTGGATCAGCAGGGGTTGCTCATCACCATGTTGCAGCTGAGGCGGGCGGAGAAAGACTTCATGCTTCGCTCCGATATCCAGTATCTGGAGCGTTTCGAGACCTTGCACAAGAGTTTTCAGGATAGCCTTGCCACTTTGCCGGAGGCGGATCGCGGCAAGCTGGAACAGGCCAGCAAGCAGTACCGGCAGGACTTTGTGGCGCTGGTGCAGGGGATGCAGGTACTGGGGCTGAAAGAGGATGAGGGGCTGCGCAACCAGATGCGGGATCTGGTGCATCAGACCGAACAGGGGTTTGCCGCCGTCGATCAGCACATTGTCGCTGAGCTGGAGCGGCAGAGCGCTCGCCTCAACAGCCTGATGCTGGTCTGTGGCGGGGTGATTGTGGTGCTGATCGGCATCATGAGCGTGTTGCTGGGGCGCAGCATCGACCGTCCCATTACTCAGGTGAATGACACCGTCAACCGCATTCGTCAGGATAATGACCTGCGCCTGAAGATAGATCTGCGCGGGGCAGATGAAATGGCCCAGCTGGCAGGCAATCTCGACGTGATGCTGGGCGGGTTTCGCGATCTGATCGGCGATGTGAAGCAGAGCGTGCACACCCTGACTGAAGCGGCGGATCACCTCTCGGCCAACGTCAAGCGCACCAGTGAAGGGGCGGCGCGCCAGCTGCAGGAGACTGATATGGTGGCGACCGCTTCCACCGAGATGGGCTCCACCATCGAAGAGATCGCCCGCAACACCGAGCAGGCGGCCAACAATGCGCAGGCGACCAACAACAAGGCGATGGAGGGGCGGACTGCGGTCGAGAATACTGTCGAGCAGATCCGCTCGCTGGCGGGCAATCTGGAGAACTCATCCCGCGAGGTGAGCCAGTTGCAAAAAGAGAGTGAGACCATCGGCTCCGTGCTTGACGTGATCCGTGGTATTGCCGAGCAGACCAACCTGCTGGCCCTCAACGCGGCCATCGAAGCTGCCCGGGCAGGGGATCAGGGGCGCGGTTTTGCGGTGGTGGCCGATGAGGTGCGCAATCTGGCCATCCGTACCCAGAAATCGACTCAGGAGATCGCCGGCATCATCAGCTCGCTGCAGAAACAGACCGGCAGCATCGTCGAGGTGATGGCAACCTGCCGCGAGCAGGGCAACCGCAGCTCGGATCAGGCCAGTACCGCAGGGGAGTTGCTGGGGCAGATCACTCAGGATGTTACCCACATCATGGATATGAGCACCCAGATTGCGGCAGCCATCGAACAGCAGAGTCTGGTGGCCAACGAGGTGAACCGCAACGTCAACAACATCCGCGACATCGCCCAGGAGTCGAGCATCATGGCAGAGGAAAATGCGAGATCCAGCGAGGGTCTCAACGAGCAGGCCCAGCTGCTCAACAAGGCGGTGGCAAAATATCGGGTTTAGTGAGCGGACTGGCATCCTTGTGAGGTTTTTGCACCAGAGTGGCAATGATTTGATCGTAATGGCTGTTATTGGGGAAATTCGCTCATATAATCGCCGCCACTATGATGATTCGGAAGGATTCGATGGCAAAGTTGCTGGTGGCCGTATTCGGGCTGCTCTGTTCCTGTCTGGTGTTGGCAGGATCGGCGCCCCAGGCTACCCCACTCAAGCCCGGTATGGAGCCGCTACTCAGCTGGTTCAACGGGGCCTTTACGAGCCGGGAGCAGGCCAGTTACGACAGCCGCTTTACCAGTGCCGAGCTGCGCCTGATGGAGATCTGGCCCGGCTATCAGGGCTATCGCTGGGTCTATGCCGAGCAGTACCTGAGTCTGCGCTCCGTCCGTCCTTTCCGCCAGCGCATCTATCGCTTCTCACCCGCCCCTGACGGGCGGATCCTGATGGCAGAACTGACCATGCCCCGGGCTACCGATTTTGCCGGTGCCTGGCATGATCCCGCCCTGCTCGACAGTCTGACCCCGCAGCAGCTCTCCTTGCGTCACGGATGCGAGATCTGGCTGACACGCACTCCCTCCGGCGAATATGCCGGCCACACCCGGGTGGGCCATTGCTCCACCGATTTTGGTGGTGCCACGACGCTGGTGCAGCATATCTGGATTGGCCCCGATAGCGTCAGATTGCTGGATCGCGCCTATGACAACGCAGGGAGTCCGCGCTGGGGCAGCCCGGGTGAGGGGTATGTCTATTTGCGTCGTTCCAAAGGATTTGGCCAGTAGGGGAGAGTGCGTCTGGCTGCGGGAAAGGGGTAAACCATATTCAGGACGGGACAAAGACAATGAAAAAGGCGCCCATTGGGCGCCTTTTTCAGAATTCTTCAGAAGTAAAATTACTTCTTGGTGGTCATCGCACCGAAACGCTTGTTGAACTTGTCTACGCGGCCGCCGCTAGAAACTTCTTTCTGCTTGCCGGTGTAGAACGGGTGGCACTCGGAGCACACGTCCAGGTTCAGATCTTTACCGATGGTAGAGAAAGTGTTGATGACGTTACCGCAAGAGCACTTGGCGGTGATGGCTACGTAGTCAGGATGGATACCAGCTTTCATGGACAACCTCAATTAATAGGCCGTGTCGCCATCCGATCTCTTGTCGGACACCACACGATTGTTGAACACAGTTTCAAAGGCTGCGAATAATATAGGAAATGCCTGAGATCAGGCAAGTGGCTTCGCAGAAAAAATAGGCAACCCCTGGTGAATTCTTCCCAAACGCTGGATCTGGTTCGTGTCGCTGTCCCGGTACCGTTACGCCGTCACTTCGACTATCTCTCTCCCCTGCCGTTACCTGCCCCCGGTTGCCGGGTCGAGATCCCTTTTGGTCCCCAGACCCTGGTCGGGCTGGTGGTGGATCATCCGGCCGACAGCCAGGTGCCCCGCAACAAGCTCAAGCCCATCAAACGGGTATTGGACACGGCTCCGGTGCTGGGGCCGGATATTCTGGCGCTGATGAACTGGAGCGCCAGCTACTACCAGCATCCGCTGGGGGAAGTGCTGCCCCACGCCCTGCCGGTGTTGGTGCGCAAGGGGGAGCCTGCCGCTTATCGTGAACTGGAGTTCTGGTTTGCCACCGAGGCTGGCATGGCCATCGACCTTAACGAGCTCAAGCGGGCGGCCAAGCAGCAGCAGGCGCTCGCCTTGCTGCGCAAGGGGCCGCAGACCCCCTCCGCCCTCAAGCAGGAGGAGATCCAGAGCGCAGCCCTCACCGCGCTGGAGAAGAAAGGCTTGCTGGAGAAGCGCTCGCTGGAGCCGAGCCACGATGGTGATTGGGCTACCCGTTTCGAGCCGGGGGAGGGGTTGCGTCTCAACGGCGAACAGGCGCTGGCGGTCTCCGCCGTCACCAGCCAGAGCGACAAGTTCGGCGCCTTTCTGCTGGATGGCATCACAGGTTCCGGCAAAACCGAGGTGTATTTAAGCATCCTCGAGCCCTTGCTCAAGGTGGGCAAGCAGGCGCTGGTGATGGTGCCGGAGATCGGCCTCACCCCGCAGACCATCAACCGCTTTCGCCGCCGCTTCAACGTGCCGGTGGTGGCGATGAACTCCGCCATGAACGATCGGGAGCGGCTCGACGCCTGGCTCGCCTGCCGCGACGGCGGCGCCGCCATCCTGATCGGCACCCGCTCCGCGGTGTTCACCCCGTTTTACAACCTCGGCATCATCATCATCGACGAAGAGCACGACGGCTCTTTCAAGCAGCAGGACGGTTTTCGCTACCACGCGCGGGATCTGGCGGTGATGCGGGCTCATCGTGCCGGTATCCCCATCCTGCTTGGCTCGGCTACCCCGTCGCTGGAGACGCTGCACAACGCCCGCACCGGCAAGTATCACCATCTCACCCTGACTCGCCGTGCCGGTAACGCCCAGACCGCCCGTCAGGTGATCCTGGATATCAAGAACGTGCGGCTGCAGGCCGGGCTCTCCCCCCAGCTGGAGCAGCTGATGGCTGAGCATCTGGCGGCGGGCAATCAGGTGATGCTGTTTCTCAACCGTCGTGGTTATGCCCCGGCCCTTATCTGCCACCAGTGCGGCTGGAGCGCCGCCTGTGAGCGTTGCGATGCCTGGTACACCTGGCATCAGGCCGGACGACGGCTGCACTGCCACCACTGTGACAGCGTGCGCCCGCTGCCCCATCACTGCCCCGAGTGTGGCAGCAACGAGCTGATCGGCTCCGGGGTCGGCACCGAGCAGCTGGAACAGCTGCTCACCACGGTTTTCCCGCAATATCCGGTGGTGCGCATCGACCGGGACAACACCCGCCGCAAGGGGGAGCTGGAGACCCATCTCGGCGACATCAAGGCGGGCAAGTACAAGATCCTGATCGGCACCCAGATGCTGGCCAAGGGTCACCACTTTCCGGATGTGACGCTAGTGGGGCTGCTGGATGTGGATGGCGCCCTGTTCAGCGCCGATTTTCGCGCCGCCGAGAAGCTGGCCCAGCTCTACACCCAGGTAGCAGGGCGTGCCGGTCGCGCCAGCAAACCTGGGTTGGTAGTGCTGCAGAGCCACCATCCGGAGCATGCCCTGCTGCAGGATCTGACCCAGAACGGTTACGGCCACTTCGCCGATACGGCGTTGAAAGAGCGCCGCCTGCTGGGGCTGCCACCCTTCAGCTATCAGGGGCTGTTCCGCGCCGAGGCCAATGGCCGTGACGAGGTGCAGCTGTTCCTCGCCCGCCTCGCCGATACCCTGCGCAGCGCCCGCTATCCCCACGTTCAGGTGCTGGGGCCCATCAGCGGCTTTATGGAGCGCAAGGCTGGCAAGTTCCGCATGCAGTTGCTGGTGCAGGGGCCGAACCGGGCACCGCTGGCCCAACTGCTGGATTGGGCGGTTAAGGAGCTGGAAGGCTGGCCTGAGACCAAAAGGGTGCGCTGGAGTCTGGATATCGACCCCACCGAGCTGAGTTGATGGTGGCACCGGCGCCGGTCGCTGGCAGTTATCGTCAGCGACCGATGGGTGATTTCATTTCAAGGCTCAGACCCGCAGATCGATCTGCTGCACCCAGCCTCCTTTACCCTGTTCGGTGAGATAGAGGCCGGATTGGCGCAGCACCCCCTGATTGCCGCTCTCCCCCAGATGGTTGAAGGGGGTGTCGAGGGGGCGCAGCAGGATGGCGCCGATCCCCAGTTCGACCAGAGCTATAGGTGCGTGCTCCGGATGCCAGAACTGCAGGGCTGAAAACTGGCTATCCCCTTCATCCAGCACCCCGTTGCCATCCTCATCCAGGGTTGCCAACTCGTCGAAGCCATTGCCGGAGCGAGCACCAAACAGCTCGCCCCCATCGTCTATGGTGCCGTTGCCATTGCGATCCAGCGCCACAAAGCCGCTCCCTTCACTCAAGCCCGGCAGGCTATCCTCTTTGCCATCCTGATCAATATCGAAAGTGACCCGAGCCTCGGTCAGGTCGGCGATCTTGCCATCCAGACTGAGTACCAGCGGATCCTTGAGGGCATTGAGAGTGGTGCGCCGCTGGCTCACCTCCAGCTGGCGCCAGTCGAGCACAAAGCCGAGATCGAGCTGAATAGTCTGACCATCCCGAGTCGCTACGCTGGCCGATGCCACCACGTTGAGCTGCTCCTGTTGCAGCAGGGTGTCAGTCACCTCCACCAGTTGATCCGTCTCGGCGGCCTGAGCCGCGGCGTCTCCTTGGGTCACTCCATCGCCTCCCTCTTCGGAGGGTTTGATCGGCTTGGGCAGCTCGATTTCGTGGCCCAGCATCGCCTCGATCATCAGCTTGATCAGCCGCTGGCGGTTATCCAGTCCATCGTCGGGAATACCATCCTGCTCTTTGCCGACGTCCACTGCGGGCGGGGCGGGAGGTGTTGCTGCTTGCTGACTGGCGGCGGATTGCCTCGCGGTTTGCAGCGTCAGGGCGCTGGTGAGGGTCAGGGTGCTGCTGCGTTCGCCGGCCGCGGCCGTGTTGTTGCCCTCCGGTGGATTGACGGCGGGTGGCACTGGCCCGAGGTTGCGCACCTTGCGGCTCTGGGCCTGTTGTTGCCGGTATTGCACCTCCCCCTGGAGGTCGTAGTGATCGATGCGCATACGTTCGCCCTCGGCGCTATACATCTGGTCAGTTATCGACCAGTCAATGAGCAGGGCTTAACACCAAATCGGACTAATCAGAGAGGTGGTTAGTACTAGGTTGCAAGGTGGTGCCGTGGCAGGATGGCAAGAGACTGGATAGTGGCGCTCTAGTTGAACATTTTCAGGTAACGCGGCGCACTCTGGCTGACAAGCGGCATCGGTGAGGATAGGGAGAATTACATGAGAAATTGTCTGGTGATGGACGTGGCAGTCTATGGTGGATTCCTGTCTGGCGCCCCTTGCATCAATGATGCTGAGGGCTGCACTCATGCGTAATTGTCTGGTGATGGGGGCGGCGGGGTATATAGGTTCCTATCTGGTGCCTCACCTGCAAACCTTGGGCTACAGGGTGATTGCCGGGGCGCGCCGTCCCTGCCGATTGCCTGAGGGGGTCGAGTTTCGCCTCGCCGACAGCCTCAAGCCCATCACCCTGCTGCCTGCGCTGGCGGGCATCGATACCGTCTTCTATCTGGTACATGCCATGGGGGCGGGGGCCGATTTTCACCGGTTGGAGCAGCAGGGGGTAAAGAACTTCGCTGCAGCTGCCCGCGCAGCCGGGGTGCGCCGCATCATCTATCTCGGGGCGATCCAGCCGGAGCAGTGCAACAGCCGCCATCTCAACTCCCGCCGCCACTGTGGCGAGCTGTTTCGCGACTCTGGCGTGCCGACGGTTGAGCTACGCGCCGGCATCATCATCGGGCCCGGTTCGGCGGCGTTCGAGGTGATGCGGGATCTGGTGTTCAACCTGCCGATGATGGTGACGCCCAAATGGGTGCGCTCGCGCACGCCGCCGATTGCGCTGTCAAACCTGCTGCACTATCTGGGCGGGCTGGTAGAGGCCGACGAGGTGGATGGCCGCATCTTCAATGCGGTCGGCCCCGAGCTGCTCAGCTATCAGCAGCAGTTGCAGAAGTTTGCCGCCCATATCGGCAAGCGCTGCCCCATCATTCCTATCCCGTTTCTGAGTCCGCGCCTCTCCGCCTGGTGGCTGCAGTTTGTCACCTCTGTGCCGCAGCCGGTGGCCAAGGCGCTGGTGGGCGGTCTCAAGCACGATATTCCGGCCGACGATGGCCCGCTGCGCGCCTTGCTGCCGCAGACCCTGCTCAGCTTCGACGAGGCGCTGGCGGAGAGTCTGGCGCTGGAGCAGAAGCTGGGTGCCGAACAGCAGGGGCAGGAGACGCCGCTTGGCCTGCGCTGGCGCCATCCCGAATATGGCTTCTACGACCGCACCGCCAGCGGCGAGGCCATCTGTCTCGCCTCTCCCGAGGTGGTGTGGCAGGTGTTGCAGCAGCTGGGGGGTGAGCAGCGCTATTTCTACATGAACCAGCTGTGGGTGGTTCGCGAATGGATGGATCACCTGATTGGCGGCCCTGCCCGCACCCGCGGCCGCAGCAATCCGGATCGTTTCGTGAAGGGGGACATGCTCGACTCCTGGCAGATCCTCGGGGTAGATGAGGGGCGCAGGCTCGATCTCTTGTTCAACATGAAGGCTCCGGGCGTCGGGCGGCTGGAGTTCAACCTCCTGCCGGAGGAGTCCGGGTTGACCCGCATCCGGGTCACCGCTCACTGGCATCCACAGGGCGCCTGGGGGCTGGCCTACTGGCTCGCCATGCTGCCGTTCCACCTCTTCATTTTTCAGGGAATGACCGAGGCCATCGCCCGTCAGGCCGAGGCGAGGGCAGGTATCCCGGTGATGGATTAACCCTCTTCACACCATTCCCGCTGATAGAGTGCCCCGTTCGGGGCACTTTTTATGCGGCGGCCATGCCCGGTTATGGCAGATAGTGGTAGGCGTCTCATGGCAAAGGCTGGCATCATGCCGCGGTCTTGTTTACCGCGGATAGATAATCAGTCAGAAAAAGAAGGGATTATGAAGAAAAAACCGTCAATTTTGGGGGGCGCCTGCATCATTGCCAGCGTCTGCGTGGGGGCCGGCATGCTCGGTCTGCCAAGTTCGGGGGCGGGGGCCTGGACCCTCTGGTCGGTGCTGGCGCTGACCGTCACCATGGTGATGATGACCCTCTCCGGCTGGATGTTGCTGGAATCCTTCCAGCACCACGATATGCGGGTCTCCTTCAATACCGTGACTCGCGAGCTGCTGGGGGAGAAGCTCAATCTCCTCAACAACCTCTCGGTCTACTTTGTTGGCGGCATTCTGCTCTACGCCTATATCACCTCCTCCGGTGCCATCCTGCAGGGGATACTGGGGATCGACAGCAAGCTTGCATCCGTGCTGTTCGTGGCGCTCTTCTCTGCGGTGGTGTGGCACTCGACCCGCGCCGTTGACCGTATTTCGGTGGTGCTGATCGCCTTCATGATCCTCAGCTTCGCCCTCGGTGTGGCCGGTCTGCTCGGCAGTATCAAGCTACCGACCCTGCTCGATCTGGCGGGCAGCGAGAGCCGCTACGCTCCCTATGCCATGGCGATGCTACCGGTGGCGCTCACCTCGTTTGGTTATCACCACTCGGTGGCCTCTCTGCGTGCCTACTACCAGAACGAGCAGCAGGCCAGATGGGCCATTCTGGGGGGAACCCTGATCGCGCTGGCGCTCTACGTGCTCTGGTTGCTGGGGATCTTCGGCAACCTGCCCCGTCAGGATTTTGCCCCCGTGATTGCCAAGGGAGGGGACGTGAGCGTGCTGCTCTCCGCCCTCTCCGGGGTCATTGAATCGGAGAAGGTGGCCAGCGCCATCAACGGCTTCTCCATGGCGGCCATCCTCTCCTCCTTTATCGGGGTGGGGCTCGGGGTGTTCGACTATCTGGCTGATCTGTTCAAGTTCGACAACAGCCGCGCCGGTCGCTGCAAGACCTGGGCGGTCACCTTCCTGCCGCCGCTGCTGCTCTCCCTGCTCTTCCCGTTCGGTTTCCTGCTGGCTATCGGTTATGCCGGTGCCGCCGCCACCATCTGGACCTGCATCATCCCGGCATTGCTGGTGCTGCGCACCCGGGCGCGGGCCGAGCGGGGCGAAGTGATCCCCCATTTCGTCACCCCCGGTGGCAAGCTGATGGCCTGGTTGCTGATCCTGTTCGGGTTGGCGACCGCGCTGTTCCACTTTCTGTCGATGGCAAATCTGTTGCCGGTCTATCTGGGCAACTGAGTCAGGTCTACAGCACTGACAGAAAGGGCGGCAAGGCCAACTTGCCGCCCTTTTTGCTCCATTTTTACCCCCACATGGCAGGATCTATAACTAAAGTGGTAGGCGTGGGTGGGGGAAGGTGCTGAAATAACTGGTCTGATCTGGCTAGTGGCAGCATGATCTGCTGGGCATGCCCGCCGCTTTCTTTTATGATCCCCGCCCTTCTGCGTGCCCCCTGCCGGCACCTCATTTGCACCAACCACATCGGGGTCCCCCATGTCCGATCTGCGTCAAGAAGCACTCGATTACCACGCCCAGCCCGTACCGGGCAAAATTGCCATCGCCCTGACCAAGCCCGCCGAAACCGCCCGCGACCTGGCGCTGGCCTACAGCCCGGGTGTTGCCGAGCCGGTGCGCGAGATCGCTGCCAACCCGGCCGATGCCTACCGCTATACCGGCAAGGGCAATCTGGTGGCCGTCATCTCCAACGGCACCGCCATTCTGGGGCTGGGTAATCTGGGGCCGCTGGCCTCCAAGCCGGTGATGGAGGGCAAGGCCCTGCTGTTCAAGCGCTTCGCCGGTATCGACGCCATCGACATCGAGGTGAAGCACGAGACCAGCCAGCAGTTCATCGACACGGTGGCGGCCATCGCCGATACCTTCGGTGGCATCAATCTGGAAGATATCAAGGCGCCGGAGTGTTTCGAGATTGAAGAGGCGCTGATCGCGCGCTGCGACATTCCGGTGTTCCATGATGACCAGCACGGCACCGCCATCGTCACCGCCGCCGGCCTGCTCAACGCGCTGGAAGTGCAGGGCAAGCAGATCAGTGACAGCCGCATCGTCTGCATGGGGGCGGGGGCTGCCGCCACCGCCTGCATGGATCTGCTGATCAAGTGTGGCGCCAGGGCGCACAACATCTTCATGCTGGATCGTCAGGGGGTGATTCACACCGGCCGCAGCGATCTCAACAAGTACAAGCAGCGTTTCGCCAACGAGACCCCGCTGCGCACCCTGATGGATGTCATCGAAGGGGCGGATGTGTTTGTCGGTGTTTCCGGCCCAGATGTGTTGCCCGCCGAAGCGGTCGCCCTGATGGCGCCCAACCCGGTGATCTTCGCCTGCTCCAACCCGGACCCGGAGATCAAGCCGGCGCTGGCCCACGGGGTGCGCAGCGACCTCATCATGGGCACCGGCCGCTCCGACTACCCGAACCAGATCAACAACGTGCTCTGCTTCCCCTTCATCTTCCGCGGTGCCCTCGACGCCCGTGCAAGCCGCATCAACGATGCCATGAAGATTGCCGCGGTCGAGGCGATCCGTGCGCTGGCCAAGGAGCCGGTGCCGGCCGAGGTGCTGACCGCCGCCGGGGTCAGCGAGCTCGCTTTCGGCAAGGATTACGTTATTCCCAAGCCGATGGATGCCCGTCTGCTGCCGCGGGTTGCCCGCGCCGTGGCGCTGGCAGCGGTGGCCTCCGGCGTCGCCCGCATCGAGCTGCCCGCGGACTACATGCTGTAATCCGGCGTTGCAAACGGCCCCATAGCGGGGCCGTTTTTATTTCTGCCTCTCGCGACAGCCAGAGGCGCAACCCGGGTGACAGGCGGGGTGATAAGAGGGCAAATCGGGTTCAAAGGTGGTCAAACAGCGCTCTCCTCTGACACAATATTGCCACTATGACGCTAACGAGAATCAAGATGCAGCAGCCTGTCAGCGGCCGTTTGGCCCACGCCCTCTCCTTCTTGCGCCATGATGGTCGCCACTTTGCCCAGTTTGTCTGGGGCCGTTTCCAGCAGGACAGATTGACGGTTACCGCCGGTTATCTGGCCTATGTCACCCTGCTTTCGCTGGTGCCGATGATCGCCGTGGTCTTTGGCATGATGTCCGCCTTCCCGGTGTTCCAGAGCCTCAAGCAGGCGATGGAGCAGTTCGTCTACCACAACTTCGTGCCGACCGCGGGCGACATGCTCAAGGAGTACATCGACGGCTTCGTGGCCAATGCCACCAACACCACGGCAGTGGGGATTGGGGCGCTGGTGGTGGTGGCGCTGATGCTGATCTCCGCCATCGACAAGAACCTCAACTACATCTGGCGCTCGACCCAGGGCCGCCCGCTGGCGCAGGCCTTTGCCATGTACTGGATGATCCTGACCCTGGGGCCCGTGCTTATCGGTGCCAGTATCGCCATCTCCTCCTACATCTTCTCGCTGCGGCTGTTTGGCGCCGAGAGCCTGTTCGGCATCGGCTATCTGCTGTTGCGCGGCTTGCCGTTCCTCTTCTCGGTGCTCACCTTCCTGCTGGTCTATACCGTGGTGCCGAACTGCAAGGTGCGGCTGATCCACGCCTTTATCGGTGCGCTGGTAGCGGCGACCCTGTTCGAGCTGGCCAAGCGCGGTTTTGCCATCTACATCACCAACTTCCCCTCCTATCAGGCCATCTATGGCGCGCTGGCCACCATCCCAATCCTGTTTGTCTGGGTCTATCTCAGCTGGCTGGTGGTGCTGCTGGGGGCTGAAACCACGGCCTGCCTCGGTGAATATGAGAAACCGGCGAGTGAGGAGCTTGGCTAAGCCATCGCCTTGCCCACCGGTTTATTGGTAGCATCGACGACCGCCCCTGCGAGGGGGCGGTCGTTCTGTTTTCAAAGGAGAGGGAAGTGATTGCATTGATTCAGCGGGTCAGCGAGGCCAGCGTGACTGTCGAGGGGGAGGTGACCGGCGCCATCGGTCAGGGATTGCTGGTACTGCTCGGGGTAGAGCAGGGGGATGACGAGGCCAAGGCCGACAAGTTGCTGCATCGGGTCAGTGGTTATCGCATCTTTCCGGATCAGGAGGGCAAGATGAACCTGAATGTCAGCCAGATCGGCGGCAGTCTGCTGGTTGTCTCCCAATTTACGCTGGCGGCGGATACCAAGCGAGGGATGCGTCCCAGCTTCTCCTGCGGTGCTCACCCGAGCGAGGCCGAGCGGCTCTATGACTACTTCGTGGCCAAGGCCGCCGCCAGCGGCATCCCGACCGAAACCGGTCGTTTTGCCGCCGACATGAAGGTGGCGCTGGTCAACGAGGGACCGACGACCTTCTGGCTACAGGTCTGAGGATGTTTCGTCCCGCGGTGTGACGTGGACGATCACGTTGATAAGCCCCGCAACCGGATAGGGGGTGGCGGGGCCAATCCACTGTTCTATCAGTGTCAGGGCGTGGGTTAGCTCCAACGCGGTGCGCGGCAGCAGGTTGATGACCAGGGTGCCGCAGAGGCGGGGAGCCAGCGCCCGGTAGAGCCGCTCCTGAAACAGCAGCAGCGGGTTGCCATCCTGACTGAAGAGATCGAGCAGGATGAGGTCGTACTGCTGTTCGCTCTGCTCCAAAAAGGCGAGGGCATCGGCCTGATGGAGTGCCGGAGCAGCGCGTTCATCGCTCTCCTGATGCTGGAAAAACTGCTGATAAACGGTCAGTACCTCTTCGTCCAGATCGACGCACTCGTGGCGAGCATCTGGCCAGCGTTGGCAGAGATGACGAGTGAGATCGCCGCCCCCCAGCCCCAGTTCGAGTATCTGTGTGGCCTGCTCGGGCAGCAGGCAGGCAATGACCCGCTGATGAGGCAGACAGAGGGTGGCGGGGTTGGCGAGCGACATGGCGGATTGCACCACGCCGTCTATCTCCAGCCAGCGGTGCTGGTCATTCTCCTGTACCGTGAGGCGGCGCTGGGGTTTGACGCTGAGGTGCAACAAGTGATCGGCTTGGTACGCTTGCAGATTGAAGTCCATGAATTTGCACGGCAAGATGGTTTCCGACCAGTGTAACTCAAGGATGAAACTATGTACCGGGTAGTCACCCCTCAAACGGCAGCCGAGCTGGATGCCTACTACCAGTTGCGCTGGGAGCTTCTGCGTAAGCCCTTCAATCTGCCCGTCGGTTCCGAGCGGGACGAATACGACACCGTCGCCATTCATCGGCTGATGCTGGCCCCCGATGGTAGTTCCATCGCGGTGGGTCGCCTCTTTATCGGTGGTGACGAGGCGCAGATCCGCTTTATGGCGCTGCGTCCCGAATATCGCGGCCAGGGGCTGGGTGCCAAAATGGTGGAGGATCTCGAGCAGCTGGCCCGCAGCGAGAAGGTGAAACGGCTGGTGATGAACGCTCGTCAGGAGGCGGTGGAGTTCTATCGCAAGTGCGGCTTTCTGGAGGTAGGGGAAGGCCCCGTCTCCTTTGGTCGCATCCCCCATCGCCAGATGATCAAATCCCTGAGCCCCTTGCAGACCATCCAGTACCGGCCGGAGTGGTGTCAGGATCTCACGACCCGCTGGTCGCGGGGTATTCCCATCAGCGAGAAGATGGGGATGCACATCAGCCACTACGATGGCCAGACCTTCCATCTCAAGGCCAATCTGGCGGCCAACCTCAATGTGCATGACACCATGTTCGCCGGCAGCATCTACAGCCAGTGTGTGCTGGCGGGGTGGGGCCTGATCTGGTTGCAGCTTAAGGAGGCTGGCCTGGTGGGGGATACGGTGCTGGCGGAGGGTAACATCAAGTATTACCGACCTGTGAGCGAAGAGCCGGAGGCGCGGGTAGCCCGCGAGGGGATGCCCGCTGTGCTGGAACCCCTCAAACGGGGTGAATTGGCCAGGTTCAGCCTGCTGATCAAGCTGTTCAGTGGCGAGACATTGGCAGCCGAGTTTCTCGGTCACTATGTGGTACAGCCGGTCAAGCGACGGGGGCTGGCCCCCGTGCTGTGAGGGGTTGCCCTTAAAGAACAAGGCCTCATGACGAGGCCTTGTTCTTTTTACTGGGCAGTAGGAGGTGCAGAGGGACGCCAGAGCGGGGCGCTGTTGCCTTGCGGCGGATAGCGTACTCCCACTTCCCAGCCGCAGGCGTCCTGCTTCTGCGGGAAGCTCCAGGCCAGTGTGGGTTCCGTCAGCGGCCCGCGCCACTGGCCGAGCAGCTCGGCGCAGCGGTTGCCGTTGAGGATCCCCAGATCCAGCTGCCACTGCTCGTTGACCAGATCGATCCCCCCTTGCAGCGCCAGCAGATGGGTGATGGTGGAGGCACCAGCCTGCTCGATCTGCAGTTGCCCCTTGTCGATCTTGCCCTGCAGCTTGATGCGGTAGAAGGGGGTGTCACCCTCCTGCATCGCCTGCCACAGCTGATCTGGCGTCAGGGTGGGCGGGGTCGCCCCCTTGAACCACTCATCCAGCAGCGGATCTATCTTCACCTTGTCCCAGAACGGCTCGTCGGCATCGAGGGCAAAGCTGCCCTGCAGGGTCTGGCGCCACTCGCCCGCCGTTTTGCCATGTTCGGCTTGCAGATCGGCGCTCACGTCCGCCTTGCCAGCGAACGAGACAGGGGAGTGGAATATCTTGCCCCATTGCTGCAGATCCAGCTTGGTCGCCTGCAGTTGGAGGCGGCTGCTCTGGCCCGGTTCGCGGCCCCACTGGCCGCTCATGCTGAGGCTGCCCTCATCCGGCAGCGAGCTGGTGAGCTTGCCCAGCTGCCAGGAGCTGGGGGTCAGCTCCCCATCCAGCTCGCCGTTGCGGGCGCTGAGGCCATCCCACACCAGCTCGAACCACTTGCTCTCGATACGGGCACGGCCGAGCAGCGGGCCGGGCTGGTTATCGCGCAGGGCGAGATCGCTCAGATAGAGCTGCCAGCCGGTCAGCGACAGGGGCAGGGTATCGTCGAAGGAGAGCACCTTGAGCTTGTCGAACGCCAGCTTGCGGATATCGACCTGCTGCGGGCGCCAGCTCTGCCAATCCTGCCACCACCCTTGCGGCAGGCTGATATCCATGCCGCTCAGCGCCACGTCTTTCAGGGTCAGCTTCTGCTGCTGGCTATCGAGGGATAGCTCGACATTGAACTCCCCTTCATAGGCCTTGCCCTGCAGTTCGCCGTCGATCTGCTGGGGCGAGAAGGCGAGCTTGCCCTTGATCTCCTCCAGCTGGAACAGGCCACGGCCCATGTCGCCCAGGGTGCCGCTCAGATAGCCGGTGGGCTGGTTGCCCGCCTGCCAGTTGAAGGCGGTGAGCTGGCCGCTGAAGTTGTTGAAGGATAGCTCCTGATTGATGTCGTTGAGGCTGACGCCGTCCAGCTGACCGCGATCCAGCGACACGCTTTGCAACGGGAAGCGCTGCGGGAAGCCTTGCTGTGTCAGATCGCCCAGCTCCATCCGCATGCCGCGTGCCTTGAGATCGTGCAGTTGCAGGGTTCGAGCGGGCCAGTCCAGCACCATGCCGGTCTCCAGCAGACCGTCGAACAGGTTGGTCACCAGCTTGTCGGTGCGCAGCACTTCCCCTTCCAGCCTTCCTTGCAGGCTGAGGCGGGCGAAGGTGAACTGCGGAGTCTCCAGCTGGCCGATATTGAGGCTCAGGTTGGCCTGTGGCTGCCGTTTCGGGTCGATCAGCTCCCAGTCACTCAGGGTGGCATTAAGGCCGCGCAGGGTCAGCTCGGGGCTCTCCAGACTGAGCCGGTCTATAGTGCTGTCACTGATGGTGAGGGAGTGCACCGGCAGGCTGGGCAGCTGGTTGGGCAGCGGCAGCTTGATGGCGGGACGGATCAGATCGAGATGGGCGATGCGCACGTCGCGGCTCAGCCAGTCGATGCTCTCGATCTCCAGATAGATCTTGTCGAGTGAGACTGCATCGCCGTAGCGTACCTGCTCTGCCAGCAGGGTGTAAGGGTGTAGCGGGTTGAACACCAGTCGCCCTATGGTGACCGGTACGCCGGTCTGCTGGCTGATCCAGCTGGCGATGGGGCCTTTGGCGCGCTCGGCGTCGAACAGGCCGAGGGCAACCCAGACAAATAGCAGCAGGAAGGCGAAGGTGTAGAGCAGGCCGCGTAGCCAGGAATTCATGGTTGCTTTCCTCCTGTTTTGGGGTGTGTTGTCAGGCGTTTGAGTAGTGGTCTCGCAGACCGAGCCAACGGCGAATCAAGGGTTCGACATGACTCGGGTGCCTATCCATAAGGAAGCGCGCCATTTTTTGCACCTGTGGAATAAGCGGCTGATCCCGCACCAGATCGGCGATCTTGAGGTCGGCCAGACCGGTCTGGCGGGTGCCGAGCAGTTCCCCCGGGCCGCGCAGTTCCAGATCGCGCTGGGCGATGAGGAAGCCGTCGTTGGTCTCCCGCAGCACCCCGAGCCGGCTCTGGGCCGTCTTGGACAAGGGGGCATGATAGAGCAGCACGCAGTGAGAGGCTACCGCACCCCGGCCAACCCGGCCGCGCAGCTGGTGCAGCTGGGCCAGCCCGAGCCGTTCCGGGTTCTCGATGATCATCAGGCTGGCGTTGGGCACATCCACCCCCACCTCGATGACGGTGGTGGCGACCAGCAGTTGCAGTATGCCTGCCTTGAACTCCTCCATCACCCGCTGTTTCTCCACCGGCCGCATCCGGCCGTGCACCAGCCCGATATGCAGCCCCGGCAGCAGGTTCTGCAGCTCGGCGGCGGTATCCTCGGCGGCCTGACACTCCAGCACCTCCGACTCCTCGATCAGGGTGCAGACCCAGTAGGCCTGCTTGCCCTCGGTGCAGGCGAGTTTGACCCGCTCGATCACATCACCGCGACGGCTGTCGGGCAGCGCGACTGTGGTGATGGGGGTACGGCCCGGCGGCAGTTCGTCGATGACCGAGGTGTCGAGGTCGGCATAGGCGGTCATCGCCAGGGTGCGGGGGATGGGGGTAGCGGTCATGATGAGCTGATGGGGATGCACCCCCTCCCGCTCCCCTTTCTCGCGCAGGGCGAGGCGCTGATGCACCCCGAATCTGTGCTGTTCATCGATGATGACCAGCGCCAGACGCTGGAACACCACCTGCTCCTGAAAGATGGCGTGGGTGCCCACCACCATCTTGACGCTGCCATCAGCGATGGCGGCCAGCGCCTCTTCCCGCGCCTTGCCTTTCTGTTTGCCCGCCAGCCAGCCGACCCCGATGCCGAGCGGCTCCAGCCACTTGGCAAAGTTGATGGCGTGCTGTTCCGCCAGCAGCTCGGTCGGCGCCATCAGCCCCACCTGACAGCCGTTGCCGATAGCCTGCAGGGCCGCCAGCGCCGCGACCAGCGTCTTGCCGGAGCCCACATCCCCCTGCACCAGCCGCATCATGGGGTGGCTCTGTTGCAGATCCTTAGCTATTTCCGCCACTACCCGGCTCTGGGCGCCGGTGGGTTTGAACGGCAGGGCGCCGAGCAGTTTCTCAACCAGCGCGGGCGCCGGTTTGAGGGCGCGGGCCAGCTGGGTTTGCGCCTGAGCGCGCACCTTGAGGACCGAGAGGTTGTGAGCCAGCAGCTCCTCCAGCACCAGCCGCTGCTGGGCCGGATGCTGGCCGTTTTCGAGCAGTGGCAGCGCTACCGAGGGGGGCGGGCGGTGCAGCAGTTTCAGGGCTGCGGTCAGCTCAATCTGGTGGGGATAGAGGCCGGCGGGCAGCAGCTCCTCCACGCTGTAGAGATCGAGCTGGGCCAGCGCCTGATCCGTGAGGTTGCGCAGGGTGAGCTGGCGCAGCCCTTCGGTCGTCGGGTAGACGGGGGTGAGCGCCTCTTCGGTTTGGCCTGCTTGCTCCTCGCCGAGCAGCTTGTACTCGGGGTGAGCCATCTCCAGCCCGTATTTGCCGGGGCGCACCTCGCCAAAGCAGCGGATCAGACGGCCCGCCGCCAGACTGTTTTTCTGGGCGGCGGTGAAGTTGAAGAAGCGCAGGGTGAGGGTGCCGGTGCCATCGCTGATGCGACAGACCATCATGCGGCGGCGCCCCATCACCAGCTGAGTGTCCTGGATTTCGCCCTCGACAGCGCCGTGCAGGCCGGGCGGCAGATCGCCGATGGGCCACACCTGGGTGCGGTCCTCGTAGCGCAGGGGAAGGTGGAACAGCAGATCCTGTACCGTGGCCAGCCCCAGCCGCTCGAGCTTCTCCAGCATCTTGCTGCCGACACCCTTGAGGCTATCGAGAGGAATTTTATCCAATTTCATCAATTAGATGCCCGAAAACACTGTAAATATGTCCAGATGATAGGGGTTGTTGAGGGGCCGATGCAAGCCGAGTTGCTGCTGGCAGGGCCGCCAAGGCGGGGGAAACGGCGGATATAACAAAGGCCTGCCGAAAACGGGAGGCCTTTGTGCGGCTGCCAACAGGCAAGGTGCGGGCGCATGGCACCCAAGGTCAGATAATCCGCTTGAGCAGCAGATGGGCCTTGACCCTGTGGATCCGTCCCAGCAGCTTGCGCACCTGTTCCGGGTAGTCCTGGATCTGTTCCACCTGATCGAAGTGGCTGATCCGCTTGGTGTTGGTCAGGATGTTCTCCCGCTCCGCGTTGAACTGGGGACGCAGCAGGTGGCGTCGATCATGCACCAGCAGGCCATTCTCCAGATCCAGCGCCCAGGCGCGGGGGTTGAGGTTGTTGCCGGTGAGTAGGGCCCACTCGTCATCCACGAAGATCCCCTTGAGATGGTAGGAGTTGCGCTCGCAACACCAGAGCATCAGGTTGAGGCGACCGTCGTCGATGTGGCGCTGGTTGCGCTCGGCAAACTTGCGCAGGTTGGTTTCGTAGAGATAGGGCAGGCCACCGATGGTGGAGAACTTCTCTTCCGGCGGAATGAAGAAGTCGTTGGCGGTCTTGTCGCCCACTACGATGGTCACCTTGCAACCGCGCTGCAGCAGATCCTCGATATCCTTGCTCAACTCCTTGGGGGGGTTGAAGTAAGGGGTGCAGATGAAGATCTCCCTCTCGGTGGCGCGCACCAGATTGCGGATCATCAGGTTGAGCTGATTGTTGCGCTTGCCCAGACCCACCATGGGGGTGACGGCCACCTCCTGGGTGTTGACCGGCATGGTGCTGAAGCGGTACTGGCTCTGGCGCAGGTTCTGCTTGAAGCGGCGGATTGGCCCCTTCAGCTGCTTGGCGCTGGGGATATCGCTGTGATCCAGTCGCTGCACCGCGTCGCTCTTCACGAACAGGTCATCCACATAGTTGACCATGCTGCGGGCCAGCTCCGGGCTGGTGATCTGGTGATAGCGATCGAAGCGGTAGCGATCCTGCTGGTGCAGGTAGATGTCGTTGAGGCTGGCACCGGAGTAGAGCACCACATCATCAAAGATGAAGCCCTTGAGGTGGAGCACGCCGAGCAGCTCGCGCCCTTTGACCGGCACGCCATAGATTTCGATCTGGTGCTCGTGTTCGGCAGCCATGGCCTGATACATCAGGTGGTTGCCGCCCTGCTTGCCCTTGCCGATCAGGCCGCGCTGGGCACGGTGGAAGTCGACGAACAGCTTGATGTCGAGGGCCGGATTGCGTTGCTTGGCGGCGTAGAGGGCGGAGAGGATCTCCCGGCCTGCTTCGTCATCCTGCAGATAGAGCGCGACCAGATAGATGCGCCGGGTGGCACTGGCGATAAGCGCAAGAATGCGGCGTTTGAAATCCTGGGCGCTGTAGAGCACTTCAAACTGATCCGCTGCGACGGCGATCTGGGGCAGGCGCGCCAGCAGTTGTCGATAATGGGCCGATGAATGCATAGATAAACCTGAAATCACGGGGTTAAGCGTTCCACTCGGAGCGATGAATAGGCGATTCTAGCAATCTCGCCCTCTCAGCCAAAGAAAGAATCATCAGAAAGATGAAAAAGGCCTCACGAGTGAGGCCTTTTTGTCAGCATTGTCCCGTCCTGAATATGGTTTACACCTTTCCCCCACATAAATGGAGAGCCCGATGGGACAAGGTGTGAAACGGACACAGCGCGATTACTCGCT
>NZ_JBFOCL010000041.1:0-28201 GCF_040907785.1 Aeromonas sp. s8 | reverse complement strand
GTCACTTCACCAGACATTGAAAATCAAAAATTGTTTTTGATGCTCGATGCTGTGAGTGCCCACACAGATTGCTTGATTCAAATTGTTAAAGAGCGTCACGCTTGTCGCGCTGAGGAGGCGCATATTACGCTTCTCACCTCGAAAGTCAAGCGATTGTTTTCGCTTTTCTTTCGGCGCCCACTTCGCTAGGAAGCTGGCTCATCAGTTCGGCGTGTTCCGCCGTGCTGGTAGGGGCGCATTATAGGGAGCCGCGCCGGGATGACAAGGGCTTTTTTCAGCAAAAAAGTTCGTTCGCTCAGATATCAAACAACCACCTCTTTTTTTGCTCGAAATGGCATCAATCCTGACTATTGCCGGATTTAAATTGAACATTTGAAAAGCTAATTTATAATTGCCATCTCAAATGTTTAATTGGAATACCCTCATGCATCAAATCCTCGATAGCCATAAGGAAGAGCAAATCGTCCCGCTGTTCCGCTTGGGGTTCCGACCCTTCTTCTTGTTCGGGGCTCTGTTTGCGGCCGTCGCCATGTTGTTTTGGCTGGGGCAGCTCAACGGTTGGCTAACCTTGCCAGGAATTGCCAACCCGATCTGGTGGCATGGTCATGAGATGCTGTTTGGCTTCGGGGCTGCCATAGTCGCGGGTTTTCTGCTCACCGCGGTGCAGAACTGGACGGCCCATCCCGGTGTTCGGAGCTGGCCATTGGCAATGGTAGTGGGGTTGTGGATGTTGCCAAGGGCGTTGTTACCCTGGCTGGGTGAGGAGAATACGCTCCTGATGGTGGCAGACCTGCTCTGGTTGCCGCTTTGCGCCTGGTTCCTTGCCAAGCCGATCTTGATAACCCGACAATGGCACAACCTGTTCTTCGTGCCCCTGTTGCTGATACTGACCTTGCTCAATGGCGCCAGCTGGTTATGGCATGCAGAGTGGAACACCGTTGAGCATCTGCTGATCACGACTGTGCTGTTGTTTACCACCCTGATCGCCGTGATGGGTGGAAGGGTGATTCCGTTCTTCACCGCCCGGGCAACCGGTCAGGAGAAAGCTGCACCTCAGCTCTGGCTGGAGCGGGCGGCGCTCGCGACAGTGTGGCTTATCTTGCTCTGCTGGCTGTTACTCCCCACCCAATGGGTCACCAGCATATATATAGTGCCTCTCTATATAGTGGCGGCGAGTTTGCATCTGTGGCGGCAACTACGTTGGCATCTGCCATCGATCCTTGCGCATCCCCTGCTGTGGTCACTCCATCTCGCCTATCTGTTTATCCCTCTTGGCCTGCTCTCCCTTGCGGCACATAGCGCGGGTCTGCCCATCACGTTGTCGATGGCCAGTCACCTGCTCAGCGCAGGCTGCATGGGGACCATAATTCTGGGTATGATTGCACGAGTCTCTCTCGGCCATAGCGGTCGAGCCTTGCAAGTGGGACGCAGGATCACTGGCGCATTTGCCCTGGTTATCGCTGCCGCCACAATGCGGGTGGCGATTCCGCTGTTCTGGCCCACTTATACCCTGCATGGCTGGAACCTCAGCGCGCTTGCCTGGATCGCGGCCTATGGTCTGTTTGTCTGGGTCTATACCCCGATACTGATCCGCCCCAGAGCAGATGGTCGACCGGGTTGATGACTGCGGAACATGTTCAGGGTGTTGCCACCGGATAGTGGATCAAGTTGTGGAAGATCGCCGGGGCTATGCCCAGATTGCGATAACCATGGGGGCGATCGGCAGCAAAACGCACCGCCTCCCCTTGCACCAGTGAGCGCCACTCCCCTTCCACCAGCACCTCCATCATACCGCTGATGACGATGACATGCTCGGTCACTCCCGGCTCATGGGGCTCGGACTCACGCTGGTAACCCGGCAACAGGGTCAGCTCAAGCAACTCGAAACCAAACCGGTTTTCATAAGGGAAGAGCGGTGCCACTTGCATGCCCTCTCCCGCAGGCTGCTGGCGAATAGCATCGGCGGTGCGATAGAGCACCTCTTCCTGCGTGGCGGGTGTGGGCTCAATGAAACTGGAAAATGAGACTCGAAAACCGGTGGCTATCTTCCATAGCGTCGCCACCGTCGGGCTGGACTCTCCCCGCTCAATCTGCCCCAGCATCGCCTTGCTGACTCCCGTTTCGCGCGCGGCGGCATCCAGGCTCCAGCCGCGCTCGCTGCGCAGCCCCTTCAGTCGAGCAGCCAGATGCTGACTCACCTCTTGCATAACTGCCTCTTTATTACTCTTGCACGATGCGCCTTGTGCGCTATAGCGCACGACGATATAGTCAAAGCTGTATTGTACGTAATAACGCACAGCGCGTCACAACGCCAAGAGGAAGAGTCATGCCCTTCGCCCTCCCCCATCTGGTCGCAGGCTTTATCGCCGTGATGGTCGGCTACACCAGCTCCGTCATCCTGATCATCCAAGCCGCCACGGCAGCGGGTGCTGATACTGCCCAAGTCGCCTCCTGGCTCTGGACGCTGGGGATCGGTATGGGGGTGAGCTGTATCGGCCTCTCTCTCTATTACCGCATGCCCGTACTGACCGCCTGGTCTACCCCCGGCGCGGCACTGCTGATCGCCACGCTGGGCAACTTCACTCTGGCGGAAGCGAGCGGCGCCTTTGTGATCTCCTCCCTGCTGATCACTCTGTGTGGCATCAGCGGCTGGTTCGACCGCTTGATGAAACATATCCCGGCTCCGCTGGCCGCCGCCATGCTGGCTGGCGTGCTGCTCAAATTCGGGCTGGATCTGTTCAAGGTCGCCCCGCAAGATCCCTTGCTGCTTGGCACCCTGCTGCTGGCCTTCCTGCTGGGTCGTCATCTCTGGCCCCGCTATACCATGGTGCTGGTACTGGGAGTAGGGATGCTGATCTGCAGCGTGCGGGGGGATTTGCAGCTGACAACTCTACACTGGCAACTCGCCAGCCCGGTCTGGACATGGCCAGCCTTCTCCCTTGATGCTCTGTTTGGTATCGCGCTGCCGCTGTTCATTGTCACCATGACATCGCAAAACATGCCGGGGATTGCCATCTTGCGGGCCCACGGCTATCAGCCTTCCACCTCCTCGCTGATCAGCTGGACCGGCCTGACTGGCCTGCTGCTCGCCCCTTTTGGCGGCTATGCCTTCAATCTGGCCGCCATCACTGCCGCCATCTGCATGGGCAAAGAGGTCGACCCGGATACAAAGCGCCGCTGGCCTGCTGCGGTTTGGGCGGGTTGCTTTTATCTCGTGACCGGCTGTTTCGGTGCGACCGTCGCGGCCCTGTTTAGCGCCTTTCCGGCAGCCCTTGTCACCTGCGTCGCTGGTTTGGCCCTGTTAGGCACCATCGGCAACAGCCTGCACTCCGCCTTGCAAGAGGATGAAGCGCGAGAAGCTGCGCTGCTCACCTTTATCATTACCGCGTCCGGGATCAGCCTGCTCGGCATCGCGGCAGCCTGCTGGGGTCTGCTGATTGGTCTGGCTATCTATCAGTTCCAATCATATCGACAAAGGAATCAATTGAACCTCAAACCGTGAACCTCTGCACACTATCCACATAAAATGATTCACAAGTGAAACTAATTTCCTTCTAGTGGCGTCAGGGCACCAATCTTCCCGGACATGGTGCCCTGTCAGGTTCCATGCAACGGAGTATAAAAATGAAAAATCAGGCTGTCTTGTTACTACTGGCCATACTGGGTGCTACGAGCGTCCAGGCTGCCGATACGGATCGAGAGCTGGCTCGCCAGCTCGCACTTCAGCAGAAAAACCTGCTGCCCCTGCTGAGCAATCAGCAATATCAGAGCCCGCTTCCCAACCTGCTGCAGAAGGCCAGTCCACGGCTTAAACGGCAGGCGAGCGATGCCAACCAGGCAGCCATCAGCCGACAAGGACTGGATGGCGAGGTCAAGCAACTGATGCAGTTGCGGCTGGCCAACACCGATCAGGCCGCCGCACTGCAACAGGGCGTCGAACCGCTAGTCGCCTATGTTCCGAGCGGAGATGAGAAGAGCTGGAGCGCCATTGAAGCGTTCGACAGCGCTGGTAATCCCGTCTATCTGGATGTGGACAAGGCACCGGCCCGGCCGGTTCTGGTAGTCGAAGCCGATCCCGTCAAAGCCAAGAACGCAGGCTTGAAAGTGATGCGCAAGGCGCTGGCCGATGCGGATCTGCAAAGCGCTCCACGAGTGGCGGCCAGCACGGCGCCACTCAAGACCAGTATCCTGAAAAAGATCAGATTGAAGGATGATCAGGAGCCCTGGCTGCTCGGCGCAGCCGAAGTGTATGCGGTGGTCGCAGGGGTCAATCCCAGCCGGGATGAGCCTGTGGTCGATATTGTCGACATGCCCTACCTCGACTATGACAACACAGACTACACCCCCAACCAGATCCTGGTTTACTGGGATCGCTATCGCTGGGGTGCCGTCGATGTGGTGATGATGGAGCAGGATGACAACGTCAACTACAAGGAGCTGAGCGCCCTGCTGATTGAAGCTCTCAAACTCGGCTTTACTGCGGGTGGCGTGCCGGAAGCCCTGCCCTTCCTCGATCTCGGCGGTCGCATCGTCAAGGCGCTGCCCGACTCCTGGATGACCAACAACGACGACTATCTGGATACCTTCTACACACTGGAGCAGGATCAGGTCTATCGCCAGTATCCGGGGGCTGCCGGTAATGCGGTTATCGATCTTGAGCCAAAAGAGATCGCCCCGACCAGACCTTGATAATCAGCCATAACGAAAAAGCCAATGAGCAACTCATTGGCTTTTTGCTTTTATCGCGGTGACCACCGGTCAACCCTTGGGACGAACCCCCAGAGTATGGCAGATGGCATAAGTCAGCTCGGAGCGGTTCAGGGTATAGAAGTGGAAATCCTTCACCCCTTCCTGACTCAGCACGCGCACCTGATCGATGGCGATGCTCGCCCCCACCAGATTGCGGGTCATCTGATCGTTATCCAACCCCTCGAAACGCTGATGCATCCAGCGCGGGATCTTCACGTTGGTAAAACCGGCAAACTTGGCCAGGGTCTGATAGTTGGAGACCGGCAGGATCCCCGGCACGATTTCGGCATCAATACCAATGGCGGCGCAGCGATCCCGAAAGCGCAAATACGTTTCCACATCGAAGAAAAACTGGGTGATGGCGCGGTTGGCACCGGCATCAATCTTGCGCTTGAGGTTGAGCAGGTCGGATTGCGCACTCTTGGCCTCCGGGTGACCTTCCGGATAGGCGGCAACCGAGATATCGAAGTCCGCCTCTGACTTGAGCAGGGCAACCAGATCGGTGGCATACATATCCGGCTTCTCCAACCCCTGCGGCAAGTCACCGCGCAGAGCCACGATATGACGAATACCGCTATTCCAGTAGTCGCGGGCGATGGTGCGTAGCTCGTCGCGACTGGCATCGATACAGGTCAGGTGCGGCGCCGCAATCAGGCCTGTCCGTTCCTTGATGTCCTTGATCACCTTGTGGGTGCGATCACGGGTGCCAGAGTTGGCGCCATAGGTGACGGAGACGAACTTGGGTTCCAGCACTTTCAGCCGTTCGATGGACTGCCAGAGGGTATTTTCCATCCCTTCACTATTGGGCGGAAAAAACTCGAAACTGACCGATATATCGCCATTCAAATCTGCCAAGCTCTGGTTGAGCGCCTCAACCTGACGTGCACTGTGAAATCCCATCTGCTCTTCTCCCTGTCCTGCAATCCATCTGTCTACGTCAAAACGGATGTTTGGACGTCTAAACGTCTTTATATTTATGAGCAAAACGACACAAAGTCAACAGGGATTTACCTCACTTCCGATCTGACGAACTTCATATTTACAAAATTAACGGTACGTAACCGAAAAGTGCCCATCCCAAAATTGCCCCAGTCGAGTTATGATGGGGGCAGATCGTCCTGGACGTTCTGAATCTGCGTGTGATTGTTTGGCCGGAGGTTTCTCCGGCCCCTTTTCATCTATTCCCCACTCCTGCCGATAACAGAATGAGTCTTTGCAGGAGCACCATCATGGATACCCATCCCGGCTTTGCCACCGACTTGCTGTTCGATCGCTATCAGGGCGATGTTGTTCAGCACGATCAGTTCTGGGCGGTTCGCACGCCGGATGCTCCCGACTACTACTTCGGCAACTACCTGCTACTCCCCTCCCCGCCTAGCGACCATGACAAAGGCTGGCTGGAAGCCACATTTGATCGGCTGATCGGCCAGGATCCTCGAGTGCGCCACCGCACCTTCCAATGGCCACTGGCCGCCGGACAAAACAGCCGGATCGCCGGTTTTGTCGCAACGGGTTACCAATATATGGAGTGCGTGGTACTGGCGCTGGATGAGCAGAGCTGCCCACCCCCTCACGACGACATGAGCAAGGTTGAGGCTCGCACCTTCACTACTGCTGATTGGCC
Organism: Aeromonas sp. s8; assembly: GCF_040907785.1. NCBI lineage: Bacteria > Pseudomonadati > Pseudomonadota > Gammaproteobacteria > Aeromonadales > Aeromonadaceae > Aeromonas > Aeromonas sp. s8. The sequence continues at coordinate 21,828 of NZ_JBFOCL010000041.1, read as the reverse complement.
TGAGTGGCTCGACTTCGAACTCCATGAGCGGGATGAGGGGCACTCGGAACAGAGTTATCTCCCCTATCTGCAATCCCGCCAGGCGCTCTATCAGGCCATGATTGCCGATGGTCTCGGGGACTGGTGGGGGATCTGGCGAGAGGGTCAACTGGTCGCCAGCTGCGGCCTCTTCTTTTGCGGCACACTTGGGCGCTTCCAGTTGGTACGCACGCACCATGCTTGGCGCAACCAGGGGTTATGCCGCCAGCTGCTGAGTCAAGTGGCTCGCGCAGGATTGTCCCGCGCCAAACAACTCATCATAGTGGCTGACGAGCACTACCATGCCCAGCGCATTTACCGCTCTCTGGGGTTTGCCCCGGTAGCCCGCATCGGCAGCCTCTGCCGCTGGCCCCACGAAGCACAATAAAGCGATACATGCTGGCCGCGAGCCATAAAAAAAACGGGAGGCTGATGCCTCCCGCTCTTATTGGTGCAGATGACCTATTGCTGTGGCTGCTGTGGCGCCTCCAGCTCGTTGGATAGCGCCTGCTCCACCTCATCCGACGGCGCCGGTAATGGGGCAGCGGCCGCTGATGCGGGTTCTGCGGGAGTCACAGCAGGTGACACCACGGCCGATGTTTCACTGGTCGCGGGAGCTGCGGACACCTCAGTCGTCGGCGCTGAAACAGGAGCAGGGGCAGGGGCAACCGCATCACACTGACAATCCGCGCTCTTGGCCTTGTTGCCCTGATGAGAGGCATACCAGCCCTTCAAGCCACTTTCCAGTCGATCCGCGGCAGCTTTGGGCTCCATCTTGCCAAGCAGCACAGCCTGACTCACCTCGGCCAGTTCATCCCCCAACTTGGGCGTACCACGGGAGAGGATCTGGGTCGCCACCCGAATGGTCGAGTCACACTGATCGCGCCACTCCATCATCTCTTTGGCCGCCGGATTGGTGACATCGAAGAAGTGGTTGGAGAGGGAGAAGAATCCCGGCAGCGAGTTGGTATAGAGCTCGGCAAATTGCGGCGTCGTCAGCCACTGCAGGAAAGCCATCGCCCCCTCTTTATTCTTGCTGGCCGGATTCATCCCCATACCGATATCGGTGTGGTCGGTAAAGAAACAGCCATCACCCTGTTTGGCCACCGGCGGACGCATGACGCCAAAATCGACCTTGCCGGTGAAGGGGGCAATCTCCCAGGAGCCCGCCACGTAGAAGGCGGCCTTGCCCGAAGTGAAGAGCTCGTTGCTGGTCGCATAATCGCGGCTCTCGCCACCTTCACCTAGGTAGGAACGCCAACGAGCCAGCTCGTCGAACACCTTCACATATTGCGGGTTGTCCAACCGCTCCTGCCCACCAATCAGAGCCAGGCGACCATCTTCCCCTTTCCAGTAATTGGGGCCAATGTTCTGGAACCCCAGTTCGGAGGCAACCCAGCTCTCGGAACCGCTCATGGCCAGCGGCACATAACGCCCGTCGGCCTTGATCTTGTCCAGCACGGCGAAGAACTGGTCGCGGGTTTGCGGCAAGGTGAGCCCCAACTCACTGAAGATCTTCTTGTTATAGAAGAAGCCATGGATCACCGAGGCCATCGGCACGCAGAAAGTCTGGGCACCGGAATCGGTCTGCCACGGTGACTGGGCAAAACTCGGGAAGTTCTCCATCCCCGCCATTTCGGTCAGCTCGGCCAGATGGCCAGCCTTGAACAGGGCGAGCGAGTCATCAAATGGACGACAGGTAATGAGATCCCCCGCCTTACCGCCTTTCAGGCTCTCCCACAGAGTGGGCATGTAGTTGACGTTTTGCACCGGATGAAAACTCACCTTGATGCCGGGATGCGCCGCTTCAAACGCCGGGATAATCTTCTGCTCCCACAACGCCTTGTCATCGGTTCGCCAGCTTTCAATCACCAGCTCGCTGGCCATCAGCTGGCCACACAACAGGAGACTCAGGGCTCCAATCCACTTTTTAGACATAAGCCCTCCTAGACCTTGAAATGTGCGATCAATTGCTGCTGTTTGGCGACCAGGTCGGCCAGCACTTCGCTGCTGCTGGCGGATTCGCGCGCCTCCCGCTCGGTCTCGTATGCCACATCGGCAATACCGGCGATATGACGAGCGACCCCCTGACTGACGGAGATCTGCTCCTGAGCGGCATGGGCCACCTGATCCGCCATCGACTTGATGGCACCCATCCGCTCGGCAATGGATTGCAGCGCCACGTCCATCTCGCGGGTCTGCTCGACACAGCTCTGGGTCTGCTCCTGGCTACGCCCCATCACTTCAACCACATGCTTGCTGGAGCTCTGCAGGTTCTCAATCATCCCCTGGATCTCTTCGGTCGAAGTCTGGGTGCGATTGGCCAGTGCCCGTACCTCATCGGCCACCACCGCAAAACCGCGACCGGCATCACCAGCACGGGCCGCTTCGATGGCGGCGTTCAATGCCAGCAGGTTGGTCTGCTCGGCAATACTGCGGATCACATCGAGAATGCTGCCGATGTTGTTACTGAATTCCCCAAGTTTGTAGGTGATCCCGACCGCCTCTTCCATGGCGCCAGCGAGCTGCTCGGTGATCCGGCGAGTGGTGGCCACTTTCTGGCGACCATTGCGCGCCTCTTCATCGGCCAGATCCACTTCGCGCTTGGTGCCATCGGTAGAGCGGGCCACCTCGGTGGCGCTCACTTCCAGCTCGGTAATGGCGGCGGCCACCTGATCGGTCTGGCTCTTCTGCTCCTGTACCCGGGACATGGCCCGCTCGCTGATCTCGGCGGCGCGGCTCGCCTCATTCACCAGATGACGGGAGCCCGCATTGATTTGAGAGAGCAGCTCGCCGGTCTTGCCCGCCAGCGTATCGATGGAGCGAGAGAGGCTGCCAAATTCGCAACTGCTGCGGTAGTTGATGCGGCGGGTCATATCACCGGCCGCCATGTAATCGAGCTCCTTGTTGATCATCTGTAACGGGCGCTGAATGCTGCGCGCCGTGGTATAGCCGATCACCAGTGCGGCAGCGGCCGACATAGCGGCAACCACCAGGATCCAGAAGCTGGCGCTACTGACCGCTGCATCGGCATTGATCCGGCTATCGCTGGCGATGGCTCCGGCAGACTTGCCCATCTCATCGAGCAAATTTAGGCTGTTGACCAGACTGGCATCCAGCTGCTGATTTTGCGTGGCCAGCGACAGCGCCAGTTGCTGAGCCTGACGCATGGTTGCCAGCAAGCCCTGAGCGCCAAGTGCCAACTCCTGCATCCGATCCAGATTGGAGACAAAGCGCGCTTTCACATCATCGGGCACCAGCACCCGCTCCAACCGCTTGCGGGCCATCTCGATATCCTTGCTGAGAACCTTTTCCAGCTCGTTCAGGTCGGTTTTGGCATCGGCACGGCGGATATTCTTCAGATCGCGGGCGATACCCGAGGTAATAAGTTCCGCCTTGTTGCGCATGGAGCGTTTGCTGGCGGTCTGTTGCAGCAGCAGATCCGCCGCCCACTGGTAGGTATCCTCAAGGCGGATAAATTCCATCTCCAGCTTGTGGCGCTGATCTAATGCACTAACCCACTGCCGATGCTGGGCCAACACCTGAACCGCCAAGCCATAAAATTGAGTGGTAGCACTCTCGACCTGCTGGAAGCGGGCACGAGCATCCGCTACGTCGGTAAATTTACCCATCTCCTGACTCAGCTGGGCGAAGCGGTTCTGCTGCTCCTTGAACTGATTGGCCAGCTGCGGCAACTGGGCGGCATCTTCACTGGTGCGGTAGACCAGCACCCAGCGGTTGCTATCCTGCAGCGCCCCCTTGAGACCTGCGACAGCCACCACCAGCGGGGTTGCCCGGTCAGATACGGCAGAGAGGCCGTCATTTATACCCTTGATTTTAAAGGTACTGATCACACCAAGCAGGATCAGCAACAGCAGCATCAACACGAATCCGGCGATGATCCGCTGCACGATAGATAAGCCCATGGAGACATCCTCACTCATTGGGGGAAGGTAAAGTGAACATAGTCACTATCGGCAGGGGTGGCGAATAACTGAAATAAAGCGGCAGGTATTTAATTGATTTGTATCGGGTTGGATCACAGTCCAGACAAAATCAGCCGTACGAAAAAAGCCCGGCACAAGCCGGGCTGAAAGAGACGTACTTTGCTATCTTCCGCGGTCCGTTCAGAACCGCAGTCAGAATCATTAGAAGCGGTAGCCAACACCCACCATAAAGGCCATCGGGTCGATATGCGTTTTGAAGGTGCCAACACCATCAACTTTAACATCTGTATCGATATCCATGATCCAGGCTGAACCGTTTACAAACCAGCGATCTGTAACCGCCATATCGATACCGACCTGACCTGCCAGACCCCAAGAGTCGTCAAGGCTGATATTGGCACCATCAAGTGCTCCCACCCCCTTCTCATCAAAGAAGGTGGTGTAGTTCACACCCACACCAACATACGGGCGAGCCTTGCTCTGGGCATCGCCAAAATAGTACTGGGCCATCAATGTTGGAGGCAGATGTTTAACCTTGGCAATCTCACCAAGATCGCGAGTACTCACTCTATGGGAGAATGGGGTTGCAGCCAGCAACTCAACACCCCAGTTGTCGGTGATCATATAACCGAGGGTCAGGCCAAGCTGTTGATTACTGTTAATCTCAAATTCACCGGTACCCAATACGTTGTCACTGCTCTCCTGAGGAGAAACGATGGCCAAACCACCACGAACCAGAATATCACCAGCCTGATGGGCCATGGCGAAAGGAGAGGTCACTGCAGCGGCAATCATCAGAGGAAGTAATTTTTTCATCACGTAATCCCTTTTTTTGTTTTCATTTGATGCTGTAAGCCCGCTGACTATATGCCCTTGTAAATGCAAAGTTATTGACTTGGAGCAAAGGTTGCACAGAAATAAATCGATTGGTGTGACATCTTTGCGCGCCCTCCCAATCTCGTTGAGTCCCCAGACAACAAGCCGAAATACCTGTTTCGACAGGTTGTAACTACCCGCATCCAGCGCCAAAAGGCGCAAGCAAACCACATCTTATTGCACGGCAGTGCGGCTATTAATTGTTGTTTATATGGATAAATCAGCGTATTTTTTGCGCCACACAAGTTACTGGGAAGTAATGGTTTATTTATGAAAAATGAGTCGAAATGGCAAAAGGTGGGGGCCTTTCTCGCGGCCGTGTGGGGAATCGGATCCTTTCTCTTTATCCTGCTCGGTTTTATTGTCGCCCTGGCCTATCTGGTATTGGTACGGCAGGGTTAATCCGGGTTGACAGAGTGCAGCAGGGTGATATTCCCCCCTTCAGCAAGCTGCTCCGGAGTCTGGCCCATGCCCTCCGCAGAGAGGGTACCAGCGTAGCCACACCACCGATTTCGCCCGCCGACTTTGGCCTGATACAGCGCCATGTCCGCCAGTTTGAAGCTGTGGCTCCAGAATGAATCCGGGTACTCCGGGTGCAACGGATAGCGGCAGAACCCCAGCGACACCGTCAACCAGAGTGGCGCATCCTCTCTGCCAAAGCGGTGCTGAGCGACACGCTGGCGCAGATATTCGACCCGCAACGCCAACTCTTGCTCGTCATCCACTTGTAGCAGCAACAAGAACTCCTCCCCACCCAGCCGGATGATAGGCTCGCGCTCTCCTGTCACCACCTTGCGCAGCAGATCCGCCAACTGTTTCAGCACCAGATCCCCGATGTCATGGCCAAGGCGGTCATTGATCCGCTTGAAATGATCCAGATCCAGCAGCAATAACAGACAAGGTTTGGCCCGGTTGGCCTGCAACCAGCCATCGAGATAGCGACGATTGAAGCAACGGGTCAAGGGATCGGTGAATGCAGCCATCTCCATCTGGCTGGATTTTTCCAACAAATCATCATGTTGCTGACTAACCTTGCTGGCCATCTCCCTGAACTTGCCACTCAGGGTCGCCATCTCGGCGCTGCTGTCGATATAGGGGATCAAGGTGGCATCTGGCCGATCGCCAAAGCGTTGTAGCGCCGACACCAGCTGCTGCAACGGGGTAAGCACAATGCTGTTGAGCCGGTACATGGCGATCATGACGCAGATAAAACTGATAAACAGCATGCCGATAAAGGTCCAGAGCGCCCCCTCCATGACGCCACTCAAGATCTTTCTCTCCTCCTCAATCACCAGAGTCAGCACCGGCTGGTTATCGCTGTTGAGCAGTCGCACCTCTCCCCTGAGCCGGGTGAGCCCAAGGTCAATCAGGCGATACGTTATTTGCGGTTTTAGTGGTTTGAAGGTAGCGGTGACATCCAGATTGGCGTGGGAGATCGCCAGAGGTAGCGCGGTACGCTCCGATACCTGCTCGAGATAGGCCTTGTCGAGCCAACGTACAACCAGCAAGAAACCGTTGAACGGTGCCGACTCGTCACTGTTTCTGATCGGCTGCCACGAGTACATCAGCGGCCCCCACTGGGAAGCACGGATCCCGTGCAGATTGATGCCCCCTTGCGCCACCGAGCGCGCCCTTAACTGCTTTTTCAGTTCATCAAGGAAGTAGGGAAACTGATCCGGATTAACCCCCGGCGCATCGGGTAGCAGGGTGCGCGTCCAGATTTCGTAGCCGGTGAGATCCATGAAGCTCATCAGGTTGAGACTAAAATCCCGCATCGGCATATCACTGAATAGGTTGGATTCGATGTACGCCCTACTTTTGTTGTCCATAAAACGATGGCTGTCATCCCAGATGCCCCAATCCCGACTGAATGCATCCAGAGCTGCCACATCCGCCTGCACCGCCTTGGTCACGCGCAGCAGATGCTCCTTCATTCGCTGCTCTTCAATCCGGCTGGCAGCCGGGATCTGGGCCCACGCCAGCAGGACCAGCAATAGCAGGATCGCCCCCAGCCAGATGGGGAACATGGAGTAAGCCAACTGATGATCAATCGTGCGCGGAGCTTGAGCCATAACCCGATATATCCATTACCATGATGCTGAGATGCCAAGCCTGCCCACACTTGACGAGCTTCCCCCTATGCTCCCGATTTTTATAACAAAAAGGGGCCAAAGGCCCCTCGATTATAACGGCTTATAGCGCCAATAGCGGTCGTAAAAAACGAGCTGTATGAGACTCTTTATTGGTGCAAATCTCTTCCGGCGTCCCCGTCACCAGAATGCGGCCACCACCGGCGCCGCCCTCCGGTCCCAAATCGACGATCCAGTCGGCAGTTTTTACCACATCAAGGTTGTGCTCGATGATGACGATGGTGTTGCCGCGATCCCGCAACTGGTGCAGTACCTTGAGCAGTTGCTGGATGTCGTGGAAGTGCAGCCCTGTGGTCGGCTCATCCAGAATGTAGAGAGTCTGACCGGTGTCCCGCTTGGAGAGCTCACGCGCCAGCTTGACCCGCTGCGCCTCGCCGCCCGACAGCGTGGTGGCCGACTGGCCGAGACGGATATAGGAGAGGCCCACGTCCATCAGGGTCTGCAGCTTGCGCGCCACTGCCGGCACAGGATCGAAGAACTCGCGGGCATCTTCCACCGTCATCTCGAGGATCTCGTGGATGTTCTTGCCCTTGTACTTCACCTCCAGGGTCTCGCGGTTGTAGCGCTTGCCCTTGCAGACATCGCACGGCACGTAGACATCCGGCAGAAAGTGCATCTCCACCTTGATGACCCCATCTCCCTGACACGCCTCGCAGCGGCCCCCCTTCACGTTGAAGGAGAAGCGGCCAGGCTGATAGCCACGTGAACGCGCCTCCTGGGTACCGGAGAGCAACTCGCGGATCGGAGTGAACAAACCGGTATAGGTGGCCGGGTTGGAGCGTGGGGTACGGCCGATGGGGCTCTGGTCGATATCCACCACCTTGTCCAGATGCTCCAGCCCCTCGACGCTGCGATAGGGCGCCGGGGTGGACTCGGTGGCCTTGTTGAGCTCGCGGTGGGCGATGCGGAACAGGGTGTCGTTGATCAGGGTCGACTTGCCGGAGCCGGAGACGCCGGTAACGCAGGTCATCACCCCGATGGGCAGATCCAGGTTGACGTTGCGCAGGTTGTTGCCGCTCGCCCCCTTGAGTTTCAGCCACTTGCCGGTGAGCGGGGTGCGCTCGGCCGGAATGGCGATCTGTTTGCGACCGGAGAGGTAGTCACCGGTGAGCGACTCCGGATTGTCGATGATCTGCTGGGGGGTGCCCTGCGCAACAATTTCGCCGCCATGCACACCCGCCCCCGGGCCGATATCGAGCACGTGGTCGGCGAGTCGAATGGCATCCTCGTCGTGCTCCACCACGATCACCGTGTTGCCGAGATCGCGTAGATGGGTGAGGGTCTTGAGCAACCGCTCGTTGTCACGCTGATGCAGACCGATGGAAGGCTCATCGAGTACATACATGACGCCCACCAGCCCGGCACCGATCTGGCTGGCCAGTCGAATGCGCTGCGCTTCGCCGCCGGAGAGGGTCTCGGCACTGCGGGACAGGCTCAGGTAGTTGAGACCCACATTCACCAGGAAGCCAAGCCGCTCGACGATCTCTTTCAAGATCTTCTCGGCGATCTGGGCGCGCTGTCCGGTGAGGTTCAGCCCTTCGAAGAAGGCGAGCGCATCGCCGATAGACTGCTCGGCGATGGCCGGCAGGTTACGGTTGTCGACGAAAACGTGGCGCGCCTCCTCCCGCAGTCGACTGCCGCCGCAGCTGGTACAGGATTTGTTCGCGATATATTTGGAGAGCTCTTCACGCACCGAGTTGGATTCGGTCTCCCGGTAGCGCCGCTCCATGTTGTGCAGGATCCCCTCGAACGGGTGCTTGCGCACTACCACGTCGCCGCGGTCGTTCATATAGCGGAACTCGATCTCGGTGCGACCGGAGCCGCGCAGGATCACCTCCTGGGTCTTGACCGGCAGATCCTCCCACGGCGTCTCCAGATCGAACTTGTAGTGCTCGGAGAGGGATTTCAGCATCTGGAAGTAGTAGAAGCTGCGCTTGTCCCAGCCACGGATGGCGCCGTTGGCCAGGCTGATGGCCGGATCGCCGATCACCTTGGCCGGATCGAAATATTGCTGCACCCCGAGACCGTCACAAGTCGGGCAGGCTCCGGCCGGGTTGTTGAAAGAGAAGATGCGCGGCTCCAGCTCCGACATGGAGTAGCCGCACTCCGGACAGGCAAAGTTGGCGGAGAAGGTCATGGGGGCAACTCCCTCATCCCCATCCATCGGCACCACCAGCACAATGCCGCCGGAGAGGGTCAGCGCCGTTTCGAACGACTCGGCCAAACGCAAGGCAAGGTCCTCGCGCACCTTGAAGCGATCCACCACCACCTCGATGGTGTGCTTCTTGTGCAGCTCCAACGTAGGAGGATCGGAGAGATCGCACACCTCGCCGTCGATACGGGCACGGATGTAGCCCTGGGCCGCCAGATTCTCCAGCAGCTTGGTGTGCTCCCCCTTGCGATCGCGCACCACCGGGGCCAGCAGCATCAGCTTGCTCCCCTCCGGTTGAGCCAGCACCTGATCCACCATCTGGCTGATGGTCTGGGCGGCGAGCGGAATGGCGTGGGTCGGACAGCGGGGCTCACCGACCCGGGCAAACAGCAGACGCAGGTAGTCGTAGATCTCGGTGATGGTACCGACGGTCGAGCGCGGGTTGTGGGAAGTGGACTTCTGTTCGATGGAGATGGCGGGCGAGAGCCCCTCGATATGGTCGACGTCCGGCTTCTCCATCAAGGAGAGGAATTGGCGGGCATAGGCGGAGAGGGACTCCACATAGCGGCGCTGCCCCTCGGCATAGAGGGTATCGAACGCCAGAGAGGATTTGCCCGAGCCGGAGAGGCCGGTGACCACGATCAGCTTGTCGCGGGGCAGGGTCAGATTGATGTTCTTGAGGTTGTGGGTGCGAGCACCCCGGACCACGATCTTTTCCATCTTGTTGCACGCTCGATACAGAAACCTGAGCGAGTCAGTATGGCATAGAGAGTACTGGATGAATAGACAGTCATGAGATGAAATGCGCATCATCCGGCGCACGCCATCTGCTCTTTTTTCTCCACCAGCAGCCGCTCGTTTTGCCACATCCGGGCGGTGACCTCGACCCGATAGGGGCAACGCAAACTCAGCCCTATTTTGCCAACCGCCATGACCACTCCAGCCTGCAGCGACAGATTGCGGCTCTGGCGCTGAGTCGTCCTCCCGGCAGCCCCTTCGCCATACACCAGCAACCTGAAGCTCACCTTCAAGTTGCGCTTGCTGAGCAGCGTCGGTGAAAGTGACAGCCCCTGTTCGCTCTGCACCATATTGAGGGACAAGCGGATCGACGGATCGGGTTCTATCTCGGTTTCCCTTGCAGTTGCTGGTGAAGGAACGCGATAAACCAGCATCAACCCACAGAACAGCACCAATAAAAGAGGGGCCCGCAGGCCCCTGAATACGGAAACAACCATCAGTTGCTACCAGACCCCTGATAGACATAGGCCATGTTATCGCTGCCATAGACAGTCACATTGGCAGTGTTGAGGCTGTCGATTTGTGCAACGTCGACTTCGTTATTACCACCACCCATGCCGCCATTGACGTAAACGTTGGCCACGTGTTTTTCACCGAACTGGCTCACGGTGAGCGTGTTGTCGCTACCCAGATAGGATTCGACCTTAGCATTGTTCAGCTCGCCATCCTGGGTCACTTTGACTACAGAGTCAGAGTGAGACGCATCGGCATAAGCCCAGTTGTCAGTACCTTTCTGAGCCACGACCAGCTCGTTGTCTGAGCCCCAGGTCCAGGCTCCTTTGCCCTCAACGCCACGTGCGGCGGCAACCTGGTTGCCAGTGCCGTTCTGGTCAATATCGACCTTGTTGCGACTACCTTCCTCTTGCACTGCATTGGCATAGTTGTCGCTACCCAACTGATCGATAGTGACAGACCCACCCACGCTGCTGGCCAGCTGATCAACCACTGCCTGGTTATTGCTGCCATTCTGAGTGACCTGTGCAGTGTTGCCAGCCCCCTGCTGGTTGGTATCGGCCTGGTTGCCATTACCCAGCTGAGTCACGACCGCCGTTTCACCAGTGCCGCTCTGTCTGGCGTTGGCGATGTTCTCGTTACCATTCTGGGTGATGGTCAACATATCATCGGTGCCACTTTGGTCAGAGTCGATCTGGTTACGACTCCCGGTCTGGGTCAGAAAGGCGGTTTCACTGGAACCAGCCTGCTTGGCCAGCAGGTTGTTCCCTTGTCCGGCGGTCGCACCAGACTGCTGGGCTGTCACGCTGCCAGCGGTCCCGCTTTGCTCCACCGTTGCCACGTTGGCCAGCCCCAGCTGAGTGACCTCGGCAGTGTTGTCATTGCCACTTTGCTTGACGACCGCAGAGGTGCCCTCGTTTGCGCCGTAACCGAAGTTGCTTGTACGTTGTGCGACTAAGGCCGTGTTATTGCCACCCTCTTGAGCCACGCTGGCAACGGCACCATCGGATTCGCGTTGATCGACATCCGCAATATGCCCACCTTCTCCTGACTGGGTAATGGTCGCGCTGGCATAATCAGACCAGTAGTTATTGATCTGCGCGCTGTTACCATCCGCTTGCTGCTCAATCACTGAAATGGCGCCGTTACCATCATCCTGTTTAATGAGAGCATTGTTACTGTCACCGAGCTGGCTCACCCGGGCCGTGGCCTCACCGTTGTAGTACTGCTGGGTAATCGAGGCCTTGTTCAGTTGCCCGTTGGTATCAATGGTCGCGGTCGATTTATTGGTCACCCCCTGCTGCAATACCTCCCCTTCGTTCTGGCCACCGGCTTGCTTGATATCAGCAGTGGAAGCACCGGTATTGCGCTGCTCGGTCGAGGCGAGGTTGTCGTTACCCTGTTGATAGATCGCCGCCTTGTTAGCCGTGCTCTCTTCGACCTGCTGGATGTACGCCAGGTTGCCGCTGGAGAATTGAGCCTGAGTCACCTCAGCCTGATTGCCAGTAGATGCCGCCCAAGCGGTGCTGGTCGCCAGAAGAACTGCCGAGGCAATGATGGTACGTTTAAACATGATTTCCCTCTCGTGCTAATGGTTGAGCCTAGGCTCAGTTGGTTTGAACGACATTTACTTGCTGATTGGCTCCCGTCTGAATAACGGTTGCCGCCAATCCGTTACCGTTTTGCTCGATGCTGGCCAGATTGCCATCACCCAGCTGGATCGCCCGGGCCTGATTGTCTGCCCCTTGCTGACTGATCCAGGCTTCATTGCCGCTGCCTTGTTGCAGCAGCCAAATCCGGTTATTGATACCCGCCTGATAGAGCTCGGCGCTATTGCCTTCGCCCAGTTGCGCGCCATTGACCCAGTTCTCATCTCCCACCTGGGAGAGCGCCAACTCATTGGCCCAACCCTGTTGCAGCAGGCGCGCCTGATTCAGCTCCCCTTGCTGGGTGAGGTGCAGTTGCTGCTCGCTACCGAGTTGCCACAACAGAGCCTGATTCCCATCGCTCTGCAGACCGGAATCCAGCTCGCTTGCCATCGCCAGCTCGTCGAAAACGGCAGGCTCTGCGGCGAGTTGCGGGGCGCCCGATATCAGCAGGAAAAAGAGAGCACTCAACAGGTGTTTCATCGCGCCATCGCCTTGTTGGAAAACGCCCACAGTATCCCTGTCAGACCAGAGGCGGCCTATCAGGCACTCCGCTGATTCGAGGATGAAAAGCGCCGCCCTGTCGCTGAGCAGAAAGTCTTAATTCGTATTCGATGGAGGCCAAAAAAATGCCCTCCACCAGGGAGGGCATTGCGCGAGCGGGAAAACTCAAAGCAGCGGGGCATTGTCTTGCAGGTACTCCTGCAGGATCGGATTGTCTATATCCCGCTGGTCGGCCAGTTGCCACAGATTGTCCCGCACACCATTGGCAATCAACCGGATCACCCCGGACTCGATAGCCGACATGACACACATCTGTACCGGCTCATTGGTGCTGAAACCGGCCTCGGCCTCCAGCAGGCGCTTGTACTCGACGAAACGGAATACCCCGGCCTGCACCTGTTGCGACAGTACTGTCTTGGAGGTGGTGACACTGTTCAGGATCCGGCCTGAACGGATATCGACGGCTCGCAGATTGACCGTCACCTGATCGACCCGGTACTCCCCGCTGGCACCGATGCCAAAATACTTGGCCCCCGCCCCGCCGGTGCGCACATTGCTGTCATAGGCGACGATCCCCCCCTCGATCAAGATGTTGGCGGCGACCAGCGAGGGCAGTTGATTGGCATTGTTGCCGGGAACGTTGGGCTTGTTCTGGGCCGCCCGCACAATCTTGCGTTCGGTCAGCAGGTTCTGCAGCCCTTCCCGCTCCAGCGGCACAAACCATTGGGAATCCCACAAAGCCGTGCTCAGCATGGCCACCCCGCCCTGAGTGACCGCCGTGGAAAAGTTGGACGCCGGTGCTGGCAGGTACTGACCGGTCTGATCGCGAAAATCGTAGACGGCCGCGACAATTTTCCCTTTTGGCTTGGGCAGACTGATCAGCTCCTTGTAAGAGACGGATCGCGGCATCAGGGTTGCCTTCTCATCGGCAACGGGCGAGCCGATATGGGTCGCACAGCCAGCCAGCGCAAGCAGGGGCGCTATCAATAACAGTTGTCGTTTCATCGCGCCCTCAGTCGGCAATCAGGCCATTCACTTCGATCATGGTGGTCTGGTTGGTCACCCGGTCGGTGATCGAAACCACCAGGGTGCCATCTTCATCCACCACATTGATGGCAAAATCATCGGTCACCAGACTGCCGCTCTGGCTGCCATCCTTGCCGATATCGGCCAACAGCTGGCTGATCAGGCGGGATTGCAGGTTGGAGGTCAGGCGATCCAGCGCCGAGGTGCCGCTGCTACCGCTGCCACTGGCGGGATCCTTGTAATCATTCTGCGCATTGGCGGTGCCAAGCAGATGACTGCTGTTGAGAGGGTTACCCCCAAAGCTGGGGTTGACGGGGCGATAGACAAGCTCCGACGCATGGAGCGCTGGCGCTATCAGTGCTGCAACTAGCCATAACCGGGCACGCATGAGAAATATCCTTATAGTTCATCATGTTCCAAATCGAAGGTATCCATGAACAGGGTCGCGATCTTCTGCTGTTCGAGGGTCTGCCTGACCTGTGACCAAGCCAGTTTGGCGCTCTGCTCCTGTTGATTGCGGCCGGGAGAGAGCGCGGTTTTAAAAATCACCTTCCGGTTATGGGTGATCCAGATCAGGCTGCCCCAGCGGGCTGTCGGGCGCTCATGAATCGTCAGATTTTCTCTGGCATCCGGGTCTTCATCACTGCGCAACCGGGTAAATTCGTTATAAAAGCCCTGACCGAAGCGGGTAAAAGTGCGATCCAGCACCAAACCATCCACATCCAGCCGATCACTCTCCTGCTCCGGCTGCACCGACTCCAGCGGTGCATCGGCCTCGGCCGCCACAACGGTCGTGCAGCCCCAGAGCAGCGCGAGGCAACACGCAAGAGAGAACGCTTTCATCAGTGGGAGTCCGGAGCATCGAGATACTCTTTGGCCCAGCTCACCGCCTGGATCCGGTTCTTCACATTCAGCTTTTTAAAGACGTTATAGAGGTGGGATTTGACGGTGTGCTCGCTGACAAACAGGCTGTCGGCGATCTCGACATTGGAGGCGCCCGTCATCAGATAACGGATGATCTCCTGCTCTCTGGCGGTCAGCAGAGTGTCGTTACGCAGCAGATAACTGTTGCCCTGGCGATAGTATTCGACCAGCTCGCACAGCAGGTGGCGCGGCATCCAGTACTCGCCCAACAGGATTTTCTGCAACCCAGCAACCAGTCTGTCGAGCGGATCCTGACGGAAAAACAGACCGCAGATCTGCGGCCACATCAGCAGCAGGTCGCGATCCGTCGCAGTGGGAGCATTGAGCAGCACAGTGGTCGCCATGCCAAAGCGTTCGGAGATCGCCCGGTTCCAGCCCAGTGACTGTCCAGAGCGGATATAGTCGAGATCGATGAGAAACAGCGTGCCGTCACACTGGTTATCTAGCTGATTAATCTCGTGGATTAGCTGGACGGGACGGCTCAAATGAGAGATGAGGTATGCAGCAAATGTGCTGGCCTGCACATTATTTTCAGTGACCAGTGCGATCGGGCATGCGGCTTTCATTGTGTGCTCTTCCTTGAACCTGTAAACCACCTAATCTGGCCGACTGAGTCTACCAAGGAGGTATGGGAGCACAATATTAAAAAAGTATGAGAATGGATCTCATAAATATCGTAACCATATGTTTTTAGTCGATTTAAAAACCTGTTCCAATTCGCCAATCAGCCAGCATAACAGGAATATATGGCAGAAATGTGATGCCGGACGCGCCGGAAACAGCTGCAACCCGACCATCACTACAGCAGGAGCCAACAGTTGCCTTTGGCACATCAAGCCGGTTAAGGATGCTGCCAATCCGCTTCGCAACTGTTACTATGACCGTCACATGCGTCTGCGGGACATTGCGCCCCGCACACAGCAACTAATCAGGTATCTAGTCGTGTTGGACCAGGTTTCGACCTGGCCGGTAAATAAGGTGGAAGAGAGATTATGGCCAGTCGAGGCATCAATAAAGTCATTCTGATCGGTAACCTCGGGCAAGACCCGGAAGTACGCTACATGCCGAGTGGCGGTGCTGTGACCAACATTACTCTGGCTACCTCTGAAACCTGGCGCGACAAGCAGACTGGTGAGCAGAAAGAGCGTACCGAATGGCATCGCGTCGTCTTCATGGGCAAGTTGGCCGAAGTGGCTGGCGAGTACCTGAAGAAGGGCTCCCAGGTCTATGTGGAAGGCAAACTGCAAACCCGCAAATGGCAGGATCAGAGCGGCCAGGAGCGCTACACCACTGAAGTGCTGGTCGACAGCTTCACTGGCGTGATGCAGATGCTGGGTGGCCGTCCGCAAGGCGGTCAGGGTATGGGCCAGAACATGGGTGGCCAATCCCAGGGTAACTGGGGTCAGCCACAGCAGAGCATGCCTGCCCAGCAGCCGATGAATCAGCAGCGCCCGGCACCGGCTCCGCAGCAGAACATGCAGCCGCAAGGCGGTTATGGCCGTCCTGCCCAGCAGCCGCAATCTGCGCCGCCGGTATATAACGAGCCGCCGATGGATTTCGACGACGATATCCCTTTCTAAGAACAGAATATTGAAAAGGCCCTGATAACTCAGGGTCTTTTTTTATGCACTCAGGCTAACCTCTCAGCCCGAAAGGGATATAACGCTTTTTGGTTGCCTCCCCTACAGTGATGGATATTCTCCACAGGAACGCTTTGTGAAAAGTGCAATGAAACTGCTCACCCCTTTATTGCTACTGCTGACCAGCATGCTGTCCTGCCAGTTGCAGGCAACACCACTCAAGGTCGGGGTCAGCTTTGCCATCCCTCCATATGTGATCGAAAGTAATCAGAGTGGCATCGAGCTGGATCTGCTGAAAGAGGCGTTCACTGGCAGCGGCTATGAGCCCAGCTTTGAATTTCTGCCGCTGGAGCGTACCTTCCGCCTGTTCGAGTCAGGAAAGCTGGATGCCATCATCAACGTCAGACCCGGTATGGTTGATCCTCACGTTCTGACCCAGCCCGTTATCACCTTCCATAACCGGATCTTCACCCTGCGCAGCACCCACATCAGTACTCTGGACGATCTGCATTCAAAACGGGTCACCGCCTTTCAACGGGCAAGGATCATTCTGGGGGGCGCGTTCGCCACCATGGCCAACCAGAATCCCCACTATGAGGAGGTAGCCAAGCAGCAGGTGCAGGTACATCAGCTAATGCGCGGCAGGGTGGATGCAGTCGTACTGGAGGAGCGGGTGTTCTACTACTACCTCGACCAGCTGATTGCCACCGCTCAGGCAGGCGAGCACTACGAGCGCAATCAGGTCAGGCAAGCAGACCTCTTCCCGCCCACCGTCTATCACTTTGCCTTCCGAACGGCCGATGCCCGCAATCTGTTTGATAAGCGCCTTGAGGCAATGCGTCAGGATGGTCGTTATCACCAGATTTTCGCGGCTTACGGCGCCACGCCGTGAGCCACAAACATAAAAGCCAGCCGGTAAGGGCTGGCTTTGTACTGGCTCCGAAGGAACAGCAGTAGGGGAGCGTTACTTCATTGCACTGCCGTTTTTCAGTTCTGCTTTCTGACGTTTGGCTTCGCGTTTCTCTTTCAGTGACATCTGCGGTTTTTTCTTGGCATCTTTGCCGTTGTGATGTTCTTTGTTACTCATCATCAAACTCCAAAAATGTTACCCAGACAGTTGGTTCCTCATGGGAGCCAGCATGCCATCCGAATCATCAAATTCAGTACGCTTGGTGGGATGGTGCAAGACCATCACCAGACCCAGCATACCCTCCAGCGGCATCCGGATCCAGCCTCATTCTCGTCCAAAAAATGCTGTGCTCCGCCCCCTGAGCGCGGAGGCCAAAGGACCTCGACAGGAAAGACCAAAAAAGAGTAATTCGCATTATTAAATGTTGTCACGCTTATATTAAGTCATCGTTGGCTAGATATTTTCACGGAGAAATATAAATCCCTCTCATTATTTATTGCCGCGCAAGAGGTCACCATTTTAATAAGCATTCGCAATATCATCGGAAACATCAGATTACAACACCGAATAGGTTATTTCCGGTCAGCCGGATATAATGCGCGCCGCACCGAAATATCCGTTTTTATTCAGGAAGCTGTGACATGAACAGAAAAACCAGAGCCGCCATGGTGTCGGTCTGCTCCAATATCAGTCTGATCATCATGAAAATGGTGGCCGGTTTCGCCAGCGGCTCGGTCAGTATCATCTCGGAGGCGATCCACTCCGCCATGGATCTGGTGGCGGCCCTGATCGCCCTGTTCGCGGTGAAAAAGTCCGATCTCCCGCCCGATGAACGCCACCCCTATGGTCACGACAAGATTGAAAATGTCTCCGGCGTCATCGAAGCACTGCTTATCTTGCTGGCCGCGGGCTGGATCATCTTCGAAGCCGTCGACAAGCTGATCTCCCCCAGCCCGATTGAAAGCATTGGCTGGGGCGTGCTGGTGATGGTGATCTCGGCGCTGGTCAACAGCGGTGTCTCGGCCTACCTCTACAAGGTGGCCCGAGAGGAGGAGTCGGTCGCGCTGGCTGCCGATGCGCTCCATCTCAAGGCGGATGTGCTCACTTCAGCCGGTGTCGCCGTCGGTCTTGGCGGGATCTGGCTGGCCGGTCTGTTTGGCCATTCACTCGCCATCCTCGACCCGCTGGTCGCCATTGCGGTCGCCATCTTTATTGTCAGAGAGGCCATCAGCATGCTCAACGAGGCCTTCCAGCCGCTGATCGACCAGAGCATGAGCCCGGAAGAGCTGGCGATGACCAGCCGCATCATCACCGAATGCTGCCCTGCCGCCAGCGGTTTTCACGATCTGCGCAGCCGTCGTGCCGGTCGTCGTCGCCATATCGACTTCCACCTCACCCTACCCCCGGAGATGAGCATCGGCGAAGCCCACGATATCTGTGATCGCATCGAACACGCCATCATGGCGCAGCTGCCCCACGCCATCGTGCTTATCCACGTCGAGCCGGAGGAACAAGAGCTGCCCTCGCCGCTCGCCATAAATTGAAATGTGGCAAACAGGCGGGAAAGTGGCAGCGAAATAACGGAAAGTTGGCACAAACCCGCATTTTTACTGCCGGAAAGCCGATTGCATAAGAAGTGATCGGCACAACTGTGTTAGGGTGTCTAACCACCCTGCCGCAGGAGCGCGCCGTGAAAAAGCTGGAAATGAAAGATCTGACCGAGGCCGAAAAAGCCGAGATAGCCTTGTTATTGCAAAAGGCACAAGCCAATGCAGACCACCAGCTGACCAACGGAGAGCGGAACAAGATCCGCGAAGAGGGTCGCCTGAAAATTGTGGCGGACCGCGCCGAAGCAGCCAAGGCTGCCTCCAAGCTGGCTCGCGAGAAAGCCAAAGAGCGCGCCAAGAATCAGGTACTGCCGGAAACCTTCAGCTGGATTGATTCGGTCAGCAACAAGTTTCGCAGCAAGCGCTGATCCCTTCTTGCAAAACGCCCGCTGGCACTTGGTGCCAGCGGGCGTTTGCATGTCTGGGCGATGCTCGATGCGCCAGATTTGGCGCTGCCATTGATTTGCCGCTCAGAAGCTAATCGCAGCAGCAAAGAAGTGATTTACATTGTGAGTTAGAGAGAACGACAACTGACAATCCCCATCTATCGCCACCTTTGCATTTTTTCTCATATTTTTTGCCAGAACTGGCTACATAGTCAGGACAAAAAAGCCGAATCTGGCTTGCCACAGGGTGATATGAGTCTGCACTGATTTTTCTATGCCGTTGAAATGCATCATGTTTACTATAAAAAATGATATTTTTGGCTGTTACAAAACATTAATATCGAGATAAAGTTTGCTTTAAAAATGAGAGCGTGTTTTAATCTTTCTCGATGGTTCGGCAGTTCAGACCTGATTATGTTAGGCAGTCATTTTAGTAAAGCAGTGATTAGCATAAGCGTTATCCTCGGATAATTCTTATCAAATAATTCTCCTTCTTTAGTGCTCCCCATACGTATTGCTGACGAAAAATCAAAAATTGCCATTTAGGTGGCATTCAACACTATTTAAGGAAATTATTATGTCTAACAAAATGACTGGTACCGTTAAGTTCTTCAACGCTGAGAAAGGTTTTGGTTTCATCTCCCCGGCTGACGGCAGCAAAGACGTGTTCGTACACTTCTCCGCTATCCAGTCCACCAGCTTCAAAACTCTGGACGAAGGTCAGCGCGTTGAGTTCACCATCGAGCAAGGCCAGAAAGGCCCGGCTGCTGCCAACGTAGTTGGTCTGTAATTCAAGCCGGAGCATGCTGCTGATGGCTCATGCCAACTGCTGACAGCTCTGCAAGAATTTAAAAAAACCCGCTTAGGCGGGTTTTTTGTTTTTCCCCGCTTTTTCCTCACAGATCACCCCTCCCCCGACCGCTTGATCCCTCCCTTACACGCTCTCACCGCTTGAGTCTTAGAATGAGCTCCGAATGGACTCAAAATGTAAAATAGTGACGAAAAAGTCAGGTTATCCGCTGTATTTGCCGCGAATTCTTGCTATTTTGCGCGCCACCAACGCAAACGATTTCCTTCACACTTTCAGGATTAGTTATGGCAAAGCAAGATATGGCCGCCCAAACAGGGACAGGCGGCTTTCTGGACTCTTATTTTTCCATTTCTGCGCGCGGCAGCAGCGTGCGTCAGGAGCTGGTCGCGGGGCTGACCACCTTCCTGGCGATGGTCTACAGCATCATAGTGGTGCCGAACATGCTGGGTGCCGCCGGCTTTGAGCAGGGCCCGGTGTTTGTGGCCACCTGTTTGATCGCCGCCTTCGGCTCCCTGCTGATGGGTCTGTGGGCCAAGCTGCCGATGGCTATCGGTTGCGCGATTTCCCTCACCGCCTTTACCGCCTTCAGTCTGGTGCTGGGTCAGGGGCTGAGCATTCCGGTCGCTCTGGGCGCCATCTTCCTGATGGGTGTGCTGTTTACCCTGATCAGCGTCACCGGCGTGCGCCAGTGGATCCTGGACAACCTCCCCTCCGGCATCGCCCACGGTACCGGCATCGGTATCGGTCTGTTCCTGCTGCTGATCGCCACCAACGGTGTTGGCATGGTGATCAAGAACGAAGGGGCCGGTCTGCCGGTTCAACTGGGTGAAGTGACCGCCTTCCCGGTCATCATGACGGTGCTGGGTCTGGCCGCCATCTTCGGTCTGGAGCGTCGCAAGGTGCCGGGCGGCATCCTGATGGTGATTATCGCCATCTCCATCCTCGGCCTTATCTTCGACCCGAAAGTAACCTGGCAGGGCTTCTTCGCCATGCCGAGCCTGACCGGTGAGAAAGGCTCACTGGTTGGCAGCATGGATCTGCTGGGCGCCCTCAATCCGGTAGTCATTCCGACCGTACTGGCGCTGGTGATGACCGCCGTGTTTGACGCCACCGGCACCATCCGTGCCGTGGCCGGTCAGGCTGGCCTCATCAACGAACGTGGCCACATCATCAGCGGCGGCAAGGCCCTGACTGCCGACTCCGTCAGCAGCATGGTGGCAGGTGCCGTTGGTGGTGCTCCGGCTGCCGTCTACATCGAATCCGCCGCAGGCACCGCGGCCGGTGGCAAGACCGGTCTGACCGCCGCGCTGGTCGGCGTGCTGTTCCTGCTGATGATCTTCCTCTCCCCGCTGAGCTATCTGGTACCGGCTTACGCCACCGCACCGGCCCTGATGTACGTCGGTCTGCTGATGCTGGGCAACGTCACCAAGCTGGACTTCAGCGACTCGGTCGATGCGCTCTCCGGCATGCTGTGCGCCGTCTTTATCGTGCTGACCTGCAACATCGTGACCGGCATCATGCTGGGCTTCGTGGCCCTGGTGGTCGGCCGCATCTTCGCTGCCGAGTGGAAGAAGCTCAATGTCGGTACCGTCATCATCGCCCTGGCGCTGGTGATCTTCTACGCCGGTGGCTGGGCCATCTAACCCGCCCGCATATTCCGGTTGTAGCGAAGGGCCCTGCGGGGCCCTTTTTCATGGCTGTGTCCCGTCCTGAATATGGTTTACACCTTTCCCCCCAATAAATGGAGAGCCCGATGCGACAAGGTGTGAAACGGACACAGCGCGATTACTCGCTGACTTTTAAACTGGCACTGGTCGAGCAGATTGAAAAAGGCGAGCTCACCTACAAACAGGCTCAGGTGCGTTATGGCATTCAGGGCCGTTCCACCGTTCTGGTATGGTTGCGTAAACATGGTCGGCAAGATTGGAGCCAGGGGGCTTCTGTACGTGCCGGCAGGAGCATCACCATGCCTGACCCCGACAACCAGACGCCCGAACAGCGCATCAAGGAACTCGAGCAACAGCTGGCGCTGATGAGTCA